>NZ_LOKU01000079.1:0-6571 GCF_002211295.1 Rhizobium sp. N122
CGGCTTGCGCAGGCCTCGAAGTCCGGACCTGTGCTACTGCATAGCGCTTCATGGTGGACACCCCGATGGAGAGTTTCACGCGGTGCGCCCCCGCTGAAAACTCGCTCAACCCACTGATCGGGGAGTTCGTAACCGTACAAGACGGCCCTGTGGCCTTTAGTTCCGAGGAACCTGGACATACGCCACAGGCTCCTCGACCGAAGGTCAAGGAGTGTGGTGCCGAATCGGCCGACACCAACCGCTTGTAGGGGTTACGAAGCCCCGGGGCAGCGCGTACTGCCCTATCGAAAAAGATAGCGGGAATCCGCCCGCTGCGCAACCGAATTCTTTACAAAATTCAATAGCTTCGCTTTACGCGCGGACACTTGTCTCAAAAGCGAGAGGTCACGCTTCGGGCGGTAAAGTGGTCAGAAAACCAAAGGAGGTGCGATCAGCGGAACGCCCATTGCGAGGATTGTCTGCCCACTCTCCCGGAAGAGATGACGATGACACCTGGGAGAGCGCGGACGTCGTGGCGATCGAGGAGACGGACGATACCGTCACCGTACTTCTCTGGCATCTGAAATACTCGCAGGCAGTAATGGGGCGCCGGGCGGACGATCTTTACCTCGTTTGCGGTCAAGCACAGAAGGGGGTGAAGGGGACATGGAGCTTGAAGAACCTCATCAACCACCTGACCGTGAGAGAAACATCACATCTTAAGGGCCGGGCCCGTTTCATTCGAGGCAGCCTGAATGACTTGGCCACGCTTCGAAAGGCTGCCCGACGCAGGTTCATCGAGTACCGGATCGGGATTGTACAGCCGGGTCTTAACGGTGAAAACATACCCGCAGAACATCTTGCGCTTCTGGGAGCGACTGCCACTTCATACTGTCTGTCACCGGGTGTCCCCTAATGACTGTCGCGAACCGCACCGATCCAGCTTAGCTGCCGGCCACCGTCTCCAGCGGCGCTACTTTCCATGACGGCAGGGCCGCCGCGAACTGTCACGGCCTTCTTGGGGCTTTCGATATCGAAATTGACGTTGTAGCGGTTCCACTCTGTAACAGCGGCAGAGCCGCCGACAAAATCAGGGGTAGGAATGCTCGATGTCCTGCCGATTGTTGCGGCGGGTGCATAGCTGCAGTGCAACATAGACGCTGGCTTCATGGCGCTGGCCCGAGTATTGCTATTTTCATCGAAGCGATGCTTCCTCCCGCAACGCTTCGAAGTTTAGACGGCCCACTCCTCCTCCCAAAGGGACGTCTGTGGGAACAGCGGCACTCCTCCTCCCAGGTCGCCGTTCGGTTCTTTTAGGAAAGCCTGCCGCAGCTCCTCCCGCGGCAGGCTTTTCTATTTCGGGGCGATGGGCCGTCAGAGCCCGAGATCAAGTTGGGACTGGGGTCGTGCATTGCCGATCGGAGGTCGTCAGCGTTGAAAGCGTGACGCCGAGCAGCCGCACTGGCCGCTTGAATGGATAGACAGTCGCCAATCGACGGGGCATCGTTCGATGGTGTGCTCGAAGATCTGGCTGGTTCGGCAAACGGTTCACGCCGGACATGCGCGCCGATGTGCTGCTGTTTCGAGCGGGAGACCGGCGGCTGGTTGCCGTAGATCCCAAATGGATCCCGCTTCGGCTAACGTTGCGTTTTTATAAGATCGACAGGACGCGTGTGGCAAGCAACCAAGTTTTCCTATCTCCAGCGCCGGCTGCGGGCGAGGGCCCGGTCGCGTCTTTGAAGGCCATGATGTTCGGCTGCGTCAAGAGCGCGGCCATGGTCTATGACGATCAACCCATCGTCGACCATTTCCGGCGGATCGACGCCGAGAGGATCATGGGCGCGAAATTTCGCTGTGCGCAAGTAAGGCACGAACCGTCGAGACGGCAGTTCCTAATGAGCTCATCGAAAGGTCATATCATGCTGAAATACAAGCTCTACGTACTCGTGGTAAAAGCCGACGGGAATCTCGCGATCCTCGCCGCGCTTGCCATGGTTCTTACCGCGATATGGCGCGGCGTTTTACCCATAGGAAGTTTCTACTAAAAGACTGGAGCTGCAGGATCATTCCTGCACCCTCCTCACATATCACCACGTTCGCAGTACGCGTGTCACCTATCTCTCACGCGCAACAGCGGAAACGACAAGGTCTGTCATTTGAGAGTTACCCGGAGCGCCCCACCAGTCGCAGAGGGACAGGTAGGAGAAGTCGCTCACACTGTCACCGTAGCCGATCACTGGGCGACCTGGATGCTCCGTCCGAAGCTTTTTGAGCAGAAATTGTGAGGCCACCCGTTTTGAGATCGCAGGCGGAACTAGCGCAAGGTTATTGCCGTTGTGGTGTCGAACCCAACCCCGTTTTTCTCGAATGATCGGCACAATCTCTTCAAGGCGTGAGCCGTCTCCGTCAATCTCTTTGAAGACAACATATGTCGCGAGATCAGCTTCCATCACCGACCAGCACCGGATGTGGACGCCAAGTTCCCTCGCCTTGGTCCTGCCCTCATCGAGGAGCTTATCGAAAAAGCCGGCAAGCGGCCGGAGCTCCCTTGCGACGACCTCATGCCATTCGGCGTCAGGCTTGCCGTCCTTTTTGAGGATGACGGCACCGTTCGATACGATTGAGTAGCTTTCAAACGCGATCGTAACGCGCGAAAGAGCCTCAGAGCCGCGCGCCGTAACCGGGATGGCCTCCGTGGAGACGAGCAGCCACTCGACAAAGGCAGCTTGAATCTTCGTCATATAGGAGTTGCTTCCAGCAATGGATTTGGACGCCAATACCAGATCGGCTTCCGCGATCTCCGGTATCTTTTTCTTGGTTTGAAACAAGGTGTCGTCGAGGTCCACCAGAGCAATGGGCTTCATATGCGTACTCCAAAATGCGACTGGTTAAATATCTGATCGATTGCCAGATGTGAGCTTTCGCGGATTCTCCATTGGCAATGAATTTTACGATACGGAATTTGTCACATCTCAGTTTCCTTGACCTGCGCGCCGAGCTCGTAAGTAGACATACGTGGAGATTAGGAGACGTGCCGGATCAGCGTGACGGCGCGGTAAGGGGCGATCTTTCTAGGGGAGACGACATACGGGACGCCTTTGTTGTCGATCAGGTACATGAGGGCCGCGAGTTCTGGATCGGTTGGCGACGAGACGTACACCTTTTCCGGCACACGTCGCAGGATGGCCCTGGTCGCCTCCGCAATGCCCGGCTTTACTCGGTTGATGTTCGTTACGGCGTCCTCCCCCATCACCCAGGCGACGGCAGCGGCGGCGGCATCGCGATGCGCCCGGCGGGTCTCGATACTCCAGACGCTCGGGATTTCGGTTGCAATCACAGTGGAGACATCATTCCACATACCATCCACGAATGATCGGGAAATATCGTGTTCCGCGAGATTATCCCACTGGACGCAGGCGTGGAAGTCACCGGGACCGACGAGGGCAGCGTTGAGGATCGAGCGGCTGATAAGCCCGGATACGGTGCATCCTAGCATTCCGGAGGGAATAAGCCAGTCGTCGCCCGATGCGGCGAGCCATGCGCAGCCGCAGGGGTCGGCCAATACAACTAGCCGCGCAGGCCGGTCTGAGTAGTCCTTGAAGCTCTTTTCGAGTTGGTTCGCAATTGCTCCTTTGCCCGTCCAGCTATCTACGAAGACGATGCTCTCGACAGGACGCCTGGCAAGAATGTGGCGCATAGCCTCGTCGTCAACGCCCTTGTCGCGAATGATCGACAACCCGTAGTGTCCGACGTCCCGGCCGAGTAAGGCGATGGCCCTCTTGAGAAGGATGCCGAAGGGCACGCCGGCGCGGACCAAACTGACAAGGGTAATAGGACCCTCGACCGACTGCACGATCGCGAGGGCGAGGCGTGCCGTCTCGGCGCCCATGCGCGGGCCACCAGTGGCCATGGCCTTAGCAAACAGCTCCATGTATTCGCGGGTCGGGGCCATCTCGGCGGAAATCATTTCCGAGTAATGCCGCCGCCCGGATTGGATGGCCTCTTCCCTCGTGGCCGTGTCAGTAGGCTGAATATCCACTCTCTTGAGAAGGAGCGTCACGTCGTATTCGGCGTAGGAGCCTAGTGTGGCAGGGGAGGCGATGCTGTCATAGGTATCCCCCATGGGAGTGATGTCCTTAGATAACGCGACAGCAGTGTTGTGTCGCTGTGGACTGGCGGAAATGTCCGATCGAGTGAGCCGATTTCGAAGCGGCAGACCGCATGGCCTAAGGCGGCTTCATTCACCTTCTACGTCTGAAAGGACAATGGGATCGCCCAGTGCGGACATCAGGCTGGCACAGACATTTTCCGGGCCTGTCTCCGAGCAGAGTATAATTTTCGAGTACAGCGCTGGATCGACGTTGTAGAGGTAATGTGGAACCGTTCCGCCGTAGTTGTCGGAGAACGAAAGTACTGAACCGATCGCGTGGCCTTTCGACAGGGGAGAACGCGTCACGGATGAATAGAAAACCTCAGCGCCCTCCTTTTCCAAGCGCTCCGCAAGCAGGAAGGGCTGCCACACGTGTTCGCCCGTTCCGAGTACGAGGGTAATCCCGTCATCGGCAGCGTTTGCATTGAGACCCTGCAAGTGATCGACGACGCCGAGACGCGCCCAGTCTCGAGCGACGTCGGGACAGACCTCGGGCCGCTTAGGACGGTCACAGGAAGGGACCTGCGGAGTAGCTGCCGTGAAATCCCCACGCGGAGTCCAACTGTACCGTCCGGAAACGATAGTAGCCTCACTGACTGTTCCCGTGATCTCCGCGCGGGCAGCGCCTTCTGACCAGTCGGTAAGCGTAAGTAGGACTGTGTGCTTCAGCTTCAAACGAATTTTTGCGGGAAGGGCAGCGAAGATGTTGGCAAATGTCTTACCTGTCGAAGCCTCATCGTCAACGAGTACCAAGCCGGTCGCACCATGAACCAAGTCGCGGAGCCTTGCCTCGCATGGTTCGTGCAGGAGGTGCCGCGGGGCATGGCTATGCTCTTCCTCAAATTCGCACAGCAGCGGCAGTTTAAGATCATGGCGAGTGGAGCAGATATATATTGCATCGCCGCGACCAGTGAGTTCGCGGAACCGCCGATGGACACCCGCACCAAGGCCAATGCCCGCTTCGGCTATTCCGATGAACAAAACCGGACCAGGAATATCGGCAGGAATCTGACGTGCAAGGAGGTCGAATGCATTTCCCATGACCGAAGGGCGGATCGGCAGGAATCGACCAAGAACCTTGGAAACAAACAGAAACGAGCGGTTCGGGTTGATTCGCTGCCCGAAGCCGAACATCTCGATGGGGGGTACAAGGCTTCGATCCACGTGAACCGAGATAGTGCCGTCGGCGAGTTGCGCAGAGTATGTTGAAGGATTCACCATTGCCAGCTTTCGAAAGTACGGACGTTTACCGTGGAAAAAATCCGTGCCATATGTTTCCGTGACGCCGCACGCTCATTGGCGTCTCGTTGACGAGCAGGGTAGCACTTACCTCTCGAGGCTCAGAGTGCATCCGCGCCACGATATCGCAGGAGAATTCGCCGGCCCTTGGCGCGAAGGCCAGCACGGCGCGAGCGCCTCCCTGGTTTCAGCTTCGTTGGGGCTAAATCCCGATCTGAGGCCTTCCTGCCCCGTCGATGCGGCTCGTGACCCATCTCCGACAAAGCGACTGGGGCGATAGAAATAGAGTTTACGTCAGTTCATCCTCGCTCTCTGCGGTGAATCAGTAGCATGAAGTGAAGCAAGGGACGTGCCACTCGGACATGCAGCACGAATGCGAGCTGAATAGGCACCAGAACTCGAATATTGCATTCCAGGTCTCACGCGGCAGATGTCCAGATTGCCGGGAAATTTCGTATTGCATCCATAACGGCTTTGGGCGACGGATTGCGGGACCTGCCATGGCAAGCGCGTGCGGTCGCGAAACCTCAGATGGCGGCGAAGCGCTGCAGTTAAGAGAGATGCTGGAGCGTATATTCGCCTAAACGCTGCTGACGTGGCGGTTGGGCCTTTGAACGGTGGACGAGATCAGCCGGGAAAAAAGGCGTAGCTTCATTGAAATCGGCAGGGTGTACCCCGCCCACTACCCGGGATCAGAGCAGGCCAGCCTTGGCCCCAACCTGCGATGATAGCAGGTGCCTGGGGCACCTCCAGCACGTCGAGGGTTCTGCATCTTCGTGTCAGCCAATAGCCGACAGTTCGCACCACGTTTATATTCGCTTTGTCTGCTTTACGACAGACTTAAGTCTTGATGCCTGCACTCAGCCGTCGTTGTTCAGTCCCGGCATTTTCATGGAGCGGATCGAGGGTGAAACGTTCAGGCTGCGAAGTCTATGTCTTGCAGACGAACTCGTAGTGTGAGGCCCTTGAGGGTCTTGAGCCTGCGTGACCTGCCACTGAACTTTCATCCAGCGGCGATTAGAGCCTCGGCGGTTTTGAATACGCCAAGTGGCGCGGTGTGAGCAACCGGCAACGCGGATCGTGTCCCAGTACGTGGCGTAGGTGACGGTAGGGAGTAAAGCCGAGCGCCCGCGCGCTTCTCGCTGCGCTGTAGCGGGTGATCGGCTTTGCGGGCGGCCATCAGTGTTTTCCGCTAGGGTCGGG
>NZ_LOKU01000080.1:0-234881 GCF_002211295.1 Rhizobium sp. N122
CGCCGCCGACCTGCCGCTCTGGCTCCACCGTTACAATTGGCATCGCCCGCACGGCAGCCTACAATCCAAACCGCCCGTCAGTAGACTCGGCCTGATCAAGGACAACCTGTTGAGGCTCCACATCTAGCCGTGGCGCACGGCGCGGACATACGAAGGATGCTCGCGCGACATCTGCGTCGTGAAGATCACGCGAGGGCGGACGAGCTCCTTACGGTCCGCAAGTGTCACGTTGCCATCGATCGCGCGCTGTAGATCGGCCGGGATCCCTTCGGCCGCCGAGACGCGCCGGATCAGATCGGCCGGTAGGGGGAATTTTCCACCCGCGGTCTCAAGCCGCCGTTGCAGCCGAGCCGCGACGACATCGGGATGAAAACTCGGCGTGAAAGGAAGTGTCCGCGCCGGGCCTCCAATGATCTGAAACCCGATGGAGCCGGCCGGTCCTGGCGGGGGCGGCACAGACACGAATGGCCAGCATAGGATATCCGAGAGCCGCATGAACGAACCGCGCCAAGCCTCAACTGTCTTGTCTTTACGAGCGCAACCGCCCGCCACCACAGGCGCGACCTGATGGGCGAACACCAGATTGACGCCATCAACCGCGGGTAACGACGACGCCGTCTTCGGCGAAAGCGCCGAGTTCGGGTGGTAGAAGATGTAGAGTGGCAGCGTCGACATGCCGCCGGGCCGGCCCGATGCATGGCTCACCAGCGTGTTGGCCTGCTTGCCTTTCTCGTGGTCGAGATGCTGATAGTACCAGTATCCGCCCTTCGTGTTCGCAAATTGGGCGCGTTTGGCTTGCAGGATGATCCGCAGATACCGCCCGCCGTTGATGTCGCGGGGCGCTGCAAACACCCATTCCATATCGCCGCCGGTCGTCGGCTCGTCTGGAAAGTCGACGCTGACGCCAAAAGGCCGAAGGCCGACAAGGCTGAACATCAGCATGTCGGTGACGCTTTCCTCGCGAAAATTGCGCTTCAGGCCCCGATCGCGTTCCAAAAACTGTGCGACCTTGGGCGGAAAGTTATGGGCGAGATCGCAAAGCATCGAAATTTCCGGGGAATAAGCTTGTGTTTATGACCTTCGCAATAGCACGCCTCAGTGGCAAGCTGGAAGGATAGATCCTGGTGACGATCCGGGCGTCGGAGCAGGGCCGGTGGAAGTTGATCTCGCCTATTGGTCGCATGGCGATCAATTCGCGGGAGAAGGCTGGCGCCTCGGATTCCTCGCCCGGGCACATCATCGAATATGCCGAATCGGAGTTGAAGTGTTGGATGCCGACGCCCTCGGCCAATCGCACCTCGATGCCTTCACCTGGGAAGGCGATGACGACGAGCAGCTCGATGGGTCCGGGATTTAAGGGCTCGCCAACCAACAATCATTCCGGCGATTGAATGTCGAGATGCGATCCCACGGTCCGCGATTGCTAGAATTACTTTGAAGGGTAATAGGCGATCGACCATTCCGAGGGAGAGCGATGGACGGCAAATTTGACAATTACGATGCCGAACAACGGGCCATGATCGATTGGTTGACCGGCCGTTCTCCTGATGCTCGCCACGCCATTGCAGAAAATCGCTGAAGATGTGTTCGAGTGGATTCTGACGCAGCCGGACTGCGATCTGGCAACTGTCGCAAGCTACTTTTGGCGAGCAGGACCTTTGGAGCGTCTCGAACATCCCGATACCTTCGAAGAAGACAATTTGACGCTCAAGAGGCTGGTAGACCGCGTCAATGCGGGTTTTTATAGCCGATCGGAAATTTACTATGGGGGCCAAGAGCTGTGGGAAGGCCAAGAGGTGTGCAGTTGGACAGTTGCAGAAGCCGAAGACCTGCGAGAGTTCGCCCGCGCCCATGGGGCTTCCAATCTTCCCTGGACTTTACCTGAGGCGCTGGTTCCGCCGTTCGGACACCGCGCAGTTCGCATCTCAGATGAAGAAGATCCCCTTAAATCGGAAGAACTCCGAAAGCTCGTTGCCGGGCTCGGGACAGGTTCCGAACCAATTCCAGCAAGCCTAATGGGGGCAGATCCGCCTTCAAGAAGTATGCCGCAGCCGGCGCAGCAACTCCCCGTCAGAATAGCAAGGTTGCGCAGTTCGGCTTTCAGGCCGATGTACCTTTATCTCGCATTCGTTGCGGCGGGCTGGGGACTTATCTACGTCTTTGATCCTCCGAGGCTGGTATATAACGTGATGGTCATGTGCTGCGTGCAATTCGGGCTCATGACATTCGGGATGGTGCGAGCCGGGATGAAACGGAAGGCTGAAAAACGAGCGGCCCGTTAATCGCAAAGCGCCCCATCCCCACACACGTGAAAAGCCCCGCGGTCGTTGCCACACCGCGGGGCTCTTTGACGCCTAACCCGGGAGAAAAAGGTCAGGCGGCTTGAACTTTACGGCTGGTGCGGGCCCATTCCGGCAGCCAGTCGCCGTGGGTGGCGAGCAGGTCGTCGACCAGCGACCAGATCTGGTCGAGGTCGAGTTCGGCCGCCGTATGCGGGTCCATCATCGCGGCGTGGTAGATGTGCTCGCGATTCTCAGTCATCAGCGCCTGCACCGTCAGCTCCTGGACGTTGATATTGGTGCGGATCAGCGCGGTCAGCTGCGGCGGCAGGGCGCCGATGAAGGTCGGCTGGATGCCGGAGGCGTCGACCAGGCAGGGCACTTCGGCGGCGCAATTCTCCGGCAGCGAGGTGATGCAGCCATTGTTGCGGACATTGCCGTAAATGACGGAGGGTTCGCCGGTCCAGACCGAGTTAATGATCGAGGAGGCATATTCCTTCGAGGGCGTCACCTCGATCTTGTCGGCGCTGCGATAGGCCTCCGCCTGGCCCTTCCAGCGCTCGATCTGCTCGATGCAGCGTTTGGGATATTCATCGAGCGGAATGCCGAATTTCTCGATCAGGTCGTCGCGGCCCTCCTTGATGAAATAGGGCGTGTATTCGGCGAAATGCTCCGAGCTTTCGGTGACGAAATAGCCGAGCCGCGTCAGCATCTCGTAGCGCACCTTGTTCGGGCAGCGCGGGTTCCAGCCGGGCTTCGGCGCCCTGCCCTCGCGGTAGCCGCGCACCAGATCCGGATAGAGGTTGCGATAGGAGCCGTCGGCCTGGCGATGCTCGAATTTGAGATAGAAGGCCATGTGGTTGATGCCGGCGGCGCGGTAGCGAATTTCCTCGTAGGGAATGTCGAGGTCGTGGGCCAGCTCCATCGCCGTGCCCTGCACCGAGTGGCAGAGGCCGACCTGGCGAATCGTGGGGTATTTCTCCGCGATCGCCCAGGTGTTGATCGCCATCGGGTTGACATATTGCAGCATGATCGCCTCGGGGCAGACGGCGAGCATGTCCTCGCAGACCTTCCAGAGATGCGGCACGGTGCGCAAGCCGCGCATGATGCCGCCGACGCCGAGCGTATCGGCGATCGTCTGGCGCAGCCCGTATTTCTTCGGCACCTCGAAATCGGTGACGGTGCAGGGCTCGTAGCCACCGATCTGGAAGGCGACGACGACGAAATCGGCGCCGGCAAGCGCCTTGCGCTGATCGGAATAGGTCTCGGCCTTGGCCTTGACGCCAAGCGTCGAGATCAGCTTGTTGACGACGATGGCGCTTTCCTCGAGCCGCTGCGGGTTGAGGTCCATCAGGGCGATCGTCGCGCCCGACAGCGCCGGGCGCTGCAGCACGTCACCGATGATGTTTTTCATGAAGACGGTGGAGCCTGCTCCGATGAATGTGATTTTGGGATTTGCTGCCATTATAACCTCCGGCATTCGATAGTCATGCTACCTCGAAAGCGGCTTTGACGAGCCGTTCGGTGTAGGCGGTCTTGGGATGGGTGAGAACTTCGTTGACGGGCCCCTCTTCGACGATCTTGCCATGCTGCATGACGATGACGCGATGGCAGAGCGCCCGGACGACTTTGAGGTCGTGGGAGATGAAGAGGTAGCTGAGACCCCGCTCGTCCTGCAGCTTGCGCAAGAGTTCGATGATCTGCGCCTGGACGGAGAGGTCGAGCGCCGATGTCGGCTCGTCGAGCAGGATGAATTCCGGCTCCAGCGCGATGGCGCGGGCAATGGCGATGCGCTGGCGCTGGCCGCCGGAAAATTCATGCGGGAAACGCGACAGGATATTGCCGGGCATGCCGGCTGATATCAGCGCCTCGCGCACCCGGTCCTGCCGTTCGCCCTTGGTGGCGCCCAGCCGGTTGACGACGAGACCTTCCTCGATGATCTGGCCGATCGTCATGCGCGGGTTGAGCGAGGAGAACGGATCCTGGAACACCACCTGCATGCGGGCCCGCAGCGGCCGCATCTCGGCGCGGGAAAGCCCGTGGATCGGCTGATGGTCGAAATGGATTTCGCCGCTATCAGGCGTGTTCAGCCGCAGGATCGCCTGGCCGAAGGTCGTCTTGCCGGAGCCGGATTCGCCGACGAGGCCGAGCGTCTCGTGCCGGCGCAGCGTCAGGTCGAGGCTGTCGACGGCGACAAGCTCGCGCATCGCCGGCTTCAGGAAGGTGCCGTGGCGCAGCATGAAGGCGACGCGCACGCCCTTGGCATCGAGGATGACATCCGATCCCTCCGGCAGCGGATTGGCCTCGCCGCGCGGCTCAGAGGCCAGCAGATGCCTGGTATAGGCGTGCTGCGGATTGGCAAACAGCGCCTCGGTGGTGTTGTGCTCGCGCACCTCGCCATGCTGCATCACATAGACGTAATCGGAAAACTGCCGCACCACCGTCAGATCGTGGGTGATGAGGATGACGGCCATCCCCATTTCCTTCTGCAGATTGCGGATCAGGTTGAGGATCTGCGCCTGCACGGTGACGTCGAGCGCCGTCGTCGGCTCGTCGGCGATCAAGACGTCGGGATCGTTGGCGAGCGCCATGGCGATCATCACCCGCTGGCGCTGACCGCCGGAAAGCTGATGCGGATATTGGCGGATGCGCGCGGCGGGATCGGGGATCTGCACATGTTCGAGCAGTTCCAGTGCCCGCTGTTCCGCTTGCCTGCGGCTCATCCGGCGATGCACGCGGATCGCCTCGACGATCTGGCTCCCGATCGTATAGATCGGGTTCAGCGAGCTCATCGGCTCCTGGAAGATCATCGAGATGCGGTCGCCGCGCAGCTTGCGGCGCTCCCGCTCGGAAAATTTCAGGATATTGCTGCCGTCATAGGAAACCGTCGATTTGCCGGAGATGACGGCACGCTTCGACAAGAGCCCCATCACCGTTCTTGCGGTCACCGATTTGCCGGAGCCGGATTCGCCGACGATGGCGATGGTCTCGCCGCGATAGAGCTGGAAGGAGACGTCCTTGACGGCTTCGACCATGCCGTCCTCGACCTTGAAATTCACCGCGACATTGCGGGCATCGATGATCGGGGTTTCCGCGCGGCCGTCATGATCGTGGCGGACAAGCGGGGCGAAGGAATTGACCAGGGAAAGCGCCATATCAATCACCTCAATAAGGATCGACCGCGTCGCGCAGTCCGTCGCCCAACGCATTGAAGGCGAAGACGGTGACGAGCACGAAGCCGACGGGAGAGAGAATCCAGGGATAGGAGCCGATGACCGAATAGGTCGCGGTATCCTGCAGCATCAGCCCCCAGGAGATCAGCGGCGGCTTGACGGCAAAGCCCAAGAAACCGAGGAAGGATTCGAGCAGCACGACGCTCGGTATGGCGAGCGTCACCGCGACGATGACATGGCTCATCACATTCGGGAAGATGTGCTGGATGATGATGCGCCGGTCGGTGGCGCCGACGGCCATCGCCGCCCGGACGTAATCGATGCGGGCGAGCGCCAGGGTCTTGCCGCGCACCTCGCGCGACATCTGCGCCCAGCCGAGCGCCGACATGACGATGATGACGAAGGCGAGGAAGACATTGGTCGGCGCCGTCACCGGGATCAGCGAGGTCAGCGCCAGATAGAGCGGCAGCTGCGGAAAGGCGAGCACCAGCTCGACGAAGCGCTGCAGCCAGACATCGAAAGTGCCGCCGAAATAGCCGGAGACCATGCCGACCGTCGTGCCGATCAGCGTGACGATGAAGACGACAGTGAGCGCGATCATCAGCGAGATGCGCGAACCGATGATGGCGCGCGACAGCACGTCGCGGCCGAACTTGTCGGTGCCGAGGAAATGCACCGGCTGGCCGTCGGTCGAGCCGAAGAGGTGGCGCTCGGCCGGGATCAGGCCGAACAGCCGGTATTCGGCGCCCTTGACGAAGAAGCCGAGCAGCCGCGGATTGTCGTAATCCATGCCGACGATCGGCTGGAAGGTGACCGGGTCGAGCTCCTCGGAATCCGACAGCGCATAGACGCGCGGCTGGAAGACGAAATTGCCGTCCTTATCGTGGAAGCTCATCACCTGCGGCGGGGCGAAGCCGACATCGGTCGCCTTCGGGTCCATCGGCGCGACGAAATCGGCAAAGATCGCCATGAGGAGCAGCAGCCCGACGAGGATGAGCCCGGCCATGCCGGTCCAGGAGCGCCTGAGCCGGCGCCAGACCAGGGCGATATAGCTCTCATGCCCGCGCGATGGCTTGCCGACCGAAGCTTCGGTCGTCGTCGGCGGTGGCGGCGAGGAGTCGAAAGCCAGCATCTCAGGCTCCTTCATATTGGCGGACACGCGGATCGAGCAGCGCCAGCAGCATGTCGGCGATGATGTTGCCGACGATCAGCGTCGCCGACAGCACCAACATGAAGGTGGCGGTGACATAGACGTCGCCGATCGCCATCGAGCCGACGATCGCCGGGCCGACGGTCGGCAGCGCGAAGATGATGGCGGTTTCAATCTCGCCGGTCAGCATGTAGGGCAGCACGACGCCCTGATACATCACCAGCGGATGCAGCGCATTCGGCACCGCGTGGCGCATCACCACCGCGCCGCCGGAAAGCCCCTTGGCCTTGGCCGTCTCGACATATTGGGCATTCAGCGTATCGAGCAGGTTGCCGCGCATCACCCGCATATTGTAGGCGAGCCCGCCGAAAGTGGCGATCGCCACGACCGGCCAGACATGGTGGACGAGGTCGACGAATTTCGCCCACGACCAGGGCGCCCCGCCATATTGCGGCGAGAAGAAGCTGCCGATCTCCGACACGTTGAACTGGAAGACCAGGAGATAGACGATGATCAGCGCCATCAGGAAGCGCGGCACCGTCATGCCGAGGAAGGACACCGCCGAAAGCGTGCTGTCGATCCAGCTATACTGGCGCGTCGCCGCCCAGATGCCGAAGCCGATGCCGAGCACCGAGGCGAAGATGTGGCAGACGAGCGCCAAGAGCAGCGTGCGCGGCAGCCGTTCGGCGACGACATCGGCGACCGGCTTGTTGTAGAACATGCTGTAGCCGAAATCGCCGCGGGTGACGATGCCGCCGATCCAGTTGACGTATTGCACGACCATCGGCTTGTCGAGGCCGTGCTCGACCCGGTAGGCCTGGGCCTGGGCGTCGGCCTGGGCGTAGGAGGCGCCGCCCTGGTTGATCAGCTGCGATCTTATATAATCGGCGTAGTCGCCGGGCGGGGCCTGGATGATCGCGAAGGTCACCACGCTCAGGATGAAGAGGACGGGGATCGCGGAGGCTATGCGCACGAGCAGGAATCGTAACATCGGACGGTCCGCTTTTCCTTGCCGCCAGTCGCTCCTTGTCGGCGCGGCCGGCTTGTTGGTCATATCCGGCCGCGCGCCACGCGCGGCCGGAAGCTCATTTCAGCTGGGAGGGAGTTCTCCGGCGCGCCGCATAGGATGCGACGCGCTCAGCTCTTTGTCCTGGTGACACCGATCAGTTGATCGGGCCCTTGTCGCCGGGCTTGCCGGGCAGCTGCTCGGGGAACAGCTCGTATTTGCCCTGCTTGTCGGCCGCCACCCACAGGCGCTCGCGGATGACCGAATCTTCAGCCCAGTTGAACATGAAGATCGGCGTGCCCTGCGGCACGTTGGAGAACCGCTTGTTGATGATCAGCGCGCCCGGATATTCGGTTAGGCCCACCGTGTTGACGTGCTCGGTCGAGATCTTCTGATACTGCTTCATCAGATCGACGCGCTCGTCGTTGCTCTGGCTGGTCGTGAACTTGTTGACGACGTCGACAAGCTCGTTTTCGAAGGGCATCAGATCGAGCTTGTCGTCCTTGCCGGCGCGATGCTGCCAGCTGGTGCGCGGGCCGACCGGGGCAAGCTGCTCGGTGTTCTGCACCACCGACGACAGTTCCGTCGTGTTGCGTTGGATCAGCCAGTCGAAGCGGCCGGCATAATGGGCATCGTCACGCTTGGCGCCGTCGAGCGCATTGAGGACGATCTTCAGCCCGAGCTTCTCCATCTGGCCGACGACACCTTCGGCAAGGCTCTTGTCGGTCGTGTACTGATTGTTGATCAGCATGACGATTTCGACATTCTTGCCGCCCGCCGTGCCGGCCGGGAAGTTCACGATGCCGTCGCCGTCGGTATCCTTCAGCCCGGCCTTGGCGAGTTCCGCCTTGGCGCCCTTGAGATCGAAGGGATAGTAGACGGTGGAGTTGCGGTCGTAGAAGCTGGTGCCGGAGGAAAGCCCGCCCGGATAGATCGCCGTGAACGGCCCCTTGACCAGCGAGTCGCCGATCGCCTTGCGGTCGAGCGCCATGGTGACGGCCTTGCGGAAGTCCTCGTTGCGGTTCAGCTCGCGGATCGCCTGGCCGCGCTCGTCCGGGCTGCCCCAGCCGTTGGCGGAGAAGTTCATGCGCAGGTTATAGCCGATGAGGCGCGGGCCGAAGGCCAGACGTGCCGGCGCCGTCTTCTCGGCAGCGCGCTTCAGCGACGCCACGAAGTTTTCCGGCTGCTCGAGGTTGGAAATATCGGCGGAGCCCGCCACCGCCTGCACGTCGCGGTCGGCCCAGGTCGAGAGCTTGTAATGCAGTTCGTTCAGATAAGGCAGCTGATTGCCCTTCTCGTCGACCTTCCAGTAATAGGGGTTGCGGCGGAGCACGATGATATCGTCGGAACGATATTCCACCGGCACCCAGGCGCCCATCACCGGCATGTTCATGTATTCCGGCGGGAAGGCGTTCTTGAACTGGTCGTAGGTGTTCTTCGAATATTTCGGATGCTGGGGTTTGAGGATATGCGATGGACCCGGGCAGAAGTTCGGGTAGGACATCGTATAGAGATATTGCTTCGGGAAGGCCTCCTTGAAGGTCCATTCGACGGTGTAATCGTCGATCTTCTTCAGCGTCGTGCCGACGCCGAAAGCCTCCGGCGAGGCGCCGCCGCCGAGCGGCGAGACGTTCGGATCGACGACTTCGTCGTCCCAGTAGAACATGATGTCGTCGGCATTGAACGGCGCACCGTCAGACCATTTGGCGCCCTCGACCAGGTGCATGGTCAGCTTGTGGCCGTCTGCGGACCAATCCCAGCTCTTGGCGAGGTTCGGCAGCGGCTCGGTGTCCTGGGCCTTCACCTGGAACAGCGGCGCGGTGCGCGTCAGGCATTCGGAAAGGCCGATGTCGATGCCGCCCCAGCCCTGCGTCTGGCCGGCGCCGTAGTTCCAGCCTTCCGGCCGGCCGCCGATGACGTGGCGCATCGTATCGCCGTAGACGCCGACGCCGTCGGGCATGTTGCCGGTTTTGAAGACCATCGGCTCCTTCGGCAGACGATCCTTCACGGGGGGAAGCTTGCCGGAAGAAACGAAATTCTTCGTGACCCAGTCGGGCTCGTGATATTCGGGCAGCGCCTTGAACTCCAGGATGGAGTCGCGCGCGACATAGTTGATCTTGCCTTCGGCCGGGAAATCCGGCGGCACCGGCGGCACGGTTGCCTCGGCGGCATAGGCATTCACCGCCAGAACCGAGACGCCGAGCGCCAGTCCGGCCAGAATGCTTGCGTTGCGGAAATTCATGATCGTTTCTCCCTTTTGTTCCGGAGCGCGGGTCACGCGGCTCTCTTCTCCTCGAACGATATGAAGGCGGGCCCGGTGTCATGGATTTCCCTCCCGGAAACCATGACGACCAGCCTTCACGAAATGTCAGACGGCCTGTTTCAGCGCCGCCTTTTCCGCGCGCAGCTCTTCGATCGAGCGGACGCTGCGGCGTGCGGCGCCCGCCCAGTCGCGGGTCTGCACCTTGGATTTCGACAGCCGCTCCTTGGCGGCCGGCACGGCATCGGCATATTGCGGCAGCCAGCGGGCCTGGGCAACGACCATCTCGTCGACCATCTGCCAGACCTCCTCGGGCGTCGAGACGGCGCCGACCAGCGGATCGTGCAGCACGGCGAGCTTCAGAAGGTCGATGTCGCCTGTGACCGCCGCATGCACCGACATGCGCTGGACATTGATCGAGGCGATGCAGGTGGCCGCACAGGCTTCCGGCAGGGTGACGCCGGAAACCATGTTGATGCCGAAGCGGTCGACGAAGCCCGGCGATTCGATGATCGCATCGGCCGGCAGGTTGGTGATGACGCCGTTGTTCTTGACGTTGAAATGGCCGCGATAGACCCGGTTCGTCTCAAGCCCTTCCAGAATATGGCTGGCATGTTCGTTCGAGCGCTTGGCGGGATCGATCGGCTTGGAGGCGGATTCCAGGAATTGCGGGAATTCGGTCTCGAACCAGTTGCGGGTCTCGGTGGAGTGGCGGAGGTAGCCGCCGGTCTCGCCGTGGATCCAGTCGGACATGTCGATCCAGCGGGTGATTTCCTCCGGCCGCTTGCGGTACCAGGGCAGGTATTCCGAAAGATGGCCGTTGCTCTCGGTGGAATAGACGCCGAAACGCTTCAGCACGTCGATGCGCAATTTTTCCTGCTGCGAATAGACCGGATGCGCCTCGAAGGCCGCCACCAGCTCGTCCTTGCCGATCCTGCGGCCGTTGAGGCGCAGGTCGATGAACCAGGTCTGATGGTTGATGCCGGAGCAGATATAGTCGAGCTCACCAAGCGATTTGGCGCCGAGCACCTCGGCGATCTGTTCGGCGCCGTGCTGGACGCCGTGGCAGAGGCCGACGGTATCGACCTTGCCATATTCGATCGCCGCCCAGGTGTTCATCGCCATCGGGTTGGCATAGTTGAGGAATTTCGCACCCGGCTCGGCGACCTCTCTGATATCCTTGCAGAAGTCGAGAATGACGGGGATGTTGCGCTGGCCGTAGAGAATGCCGCCCGCGCAGATCGTATCGCCGACGCACTGGTCGATGCCGTATTTCAGCGGGATCCTGATATCGTCGGCATAGGCCTCGAGGCCGCCAACGCGCACGCAGCTGATGATGTAGCGCGCGCCGGAAAGCGCCTGGCGCCGGTCGGTCGTCGCCGTCACCTTGGTCGGCAGTCCGTTGGCCTCGACGATCCGGTCGAGGATCGCCTTGATCATCTCGAGATTATGCTCGCTGAGATCGGTCAGCGCGAATTCGACGTCGCGAAACTCCGGAACACACAGAATATCGGTGAACAGCTTCTTGGTGAACCCAACGCTGCCCGCACCGATGATAGCGATTTTGAAACTCATGATCTTCACCTCGGCCTATTCGAATGCTACAGGAAAGACGGATATGGAGGATCGGCCCGCATGCCGGAACATGTGGTTGAAAAAGCCGAAAAACTGCCTGTTTTCCTCCCGGCCGCTCGATCGGCCGTGGTCTCTTCCCTGTTTGTCGAGCGGGATTATGCCCGAAATCGGCAGGCCGACCAGAGAAGGATTATGCTTTCAGGGGTAATTTTGTGCTGCAGAATTTGATTGCCAACGGACAGTCGATGAGAACGGTTTCGCTGCCCCGCGGCCGGCAGCGATTGCATGCCATGCCGACCAGCTCCGGCTATGAAGTGCGCGAGAACGAGCCCTATGACTGGGACGGAAGAAGGCGCGGCCAGACCCCCTTCACCGTGCTGCAGCACACGATCAGCGGCAGCGGCCGGCTGCGCTATCAGAACCGCAATTATCGGCTTCAGGGCGGCGACACGCTGCTGGTGCTCGTGCCGCACAATCATCGCTACTGGCTGGAGAAGGGCGAGCGCTGGGAATATTTCTGGATTTCGATGAATGGCGAGGAGACGCTGCGCATCCACCAGCTGGTGCTGTCGACGGCCGGCCCGGTGCTGAAGCTGCAGCCCTCGACCATCGATCATCTCGCCGATTGCAGTCTGCGCCTCGTCACCGGCGCGACCTCGCCGGGAGCGGCCTCGGCGATTGCATATGAAGCGGCGATGGCGCTTTATGACGACGTCTTCGGCTCGTCGGCCTTCGCCGCCGAGCTCAGCCCGATGCAGCCGGTGATCGACCATATCAACGCCAATCTCGAAAAGCCGCTGCCGGTCGGCGAACTCGCCGGCATCGTCGGCCTCAGCCGTGCGCATTTCTCCCGCAGCTTCGCCGAGAGCGAGGGCATGCCGCCGGCCGAGTTCGTGCTGCAGCAGCGGCTGCAGCGCGCCGTCAAGCTGCTGACCAAGGCGGATTTCCTGCCGGTCAAGGAAGTCGCCATCATGTGCGGCTTCGAGGATCCGAACTATTTCTCCAAAGTCTTCCGCCGGGTCTACGGCACCAACCCGACGGAATTCCGCACCACCGGCATGTATGCCAGCATCGGCAAGCTGAGATAACCACCGGTCGGGGTTATCTCAGGCCCGCACCTCGAACACCATGTTGAACGGGGTTTCCGTGGCGCGGCGGAAATGGGTGAAGCCGGCGTCGAGCGCCACCTTGCGAAGCTTCATTTCGCCCGCCTGGGCGCCGAGCCCGAGCCCCACCTCCTGGGAGAGCGATGCCGGCGTGCAGATCATCGTCGAGGCGCCGTAATAGACGCGGCCGACGGGGTTGAGATTGTCCTTGAGATGGTCGTGGGCAAAGGGCTCGACGATCAGCCAGGTGCCGTTCGGCCCAAGCGTTTCCTTGACATGCTGGCCGGCGCCGACCGGGTCGCCCATATCGTGCAGGCAGTCGAACATGGCGACCATGTCATAGCCGCGGCCTGGAAATTCCGCCGCCCGGCTCTGCTCGAAGGTCACACGGTCGCCGACACCTGCCTCTTTCGCAGCCGCCTTGGCTTTTTCGATCGACGGGCCGTGATAGTCGAAGCCGGTAAAGTGGGAGGCGGGATAGGCCTGCGCCATCAGGATGGTCGAGGCGCCATGGCCGCAGCCGACATCGGCGACTTTGGCGCCGGCCTTGAGCTTGTCTTCCACCCCGGCCAGCGCCGGGATCCATTCGGCGACGAGATGGCTGTTATAGCCCGGACGGAAGAAGCGCTCGGTGCCCCGGAACAGGCAGGTGCTGTGCTCATGCCAGCCGAGCCCCTCGCCGGTGCGGAAGGCATCAGTGACCTTTGGCTCGTCCATCCACATGGATTGCACGACCTCGAAGGCGCCGACAAAGAAGGCCGGGCTGTTTTCCTCGGCAAAGACCATCGCCTGCTCCGGCGTCAGGCTGAAACGATCGGTCTTTTCGTCATAGACGATATAATCAGCCGCCGCCTGGGCGCTGAGCCACTCCCGGAGGTAACGCTCCTTCACCCCGGTTTTTTGCGAAAGCTGCTGGACGTTCATCGGCGTGCCATCGGCCATCGCCTTGAAAATTCCGACCTTGTCGCCCAGCACGACCAAGGCGCCCGACATGGCGGCGCCGACATCGCCGACCAGCCGGCCGACCAGTGCATCGAGTTTCTGCATATCCGGCTCACGCATTGTGTCCTCCCGCGCGCGTGATTAAGGGACTGCAAAATTAGGCTTTAATAATATGCAGTCAATCAACCTTGCCTTTCAGGGGATGAATCCGAAGTATTAAGGGTCGAAAGAATGCGGGGGTGGAGTAACACGCGGTGGCAGCTGTCAGGCCAAATCGGAGAGCTGTGCAGGCGGGTTTGCAAAACCCCTCCCCAACCCCTCCCCACAAGGGGGAGGGGCTAACTCGCAGCATCCGCCTGCAAAAAAACATCAGCCTTTCTGCAGATGAAACGTTGAAGTGAAAGCGTCGGGAGCGGCATATAAGCCCCTCCCCCCTTGTGGGGAGGGGTTGGGGAGGGGTCTTGGCCGATCGTGAACCTGACAGCCATCCTCCCCGTCCATGCCCTCATCATCGCTTGTGCAAGATTGCATTTTTTATATAATCCGTCCCACACACTTTCGACGCAAGGCTATCATGACGGACCTGTCTTCCGCCCAATGCCGCGCCGCGCGCGCCCTGCTGGCCTGGTCGCAGGACGACCTCTCGTCGGCCGCCAACGTCGCCAAGGCGACGATCGCCAATTTCGAGGCGGGCAAACGCTCGCCCTATGACCGAACCCTTCAGGATATGAAGCAGGCGCTCGAAGCAGGCGGCGTCGTTTTCATCCCGGAAAACGGTGGAGGGGCCGGTGTGCGCCTTGCCAAACGGACAAATTCGATCGACACCAACGAGACCGAAACGGTTCAATATGAAGAATATCTCGAAAACGATGCGCCGCCGGGCGCGGGTGGCTGACTGATGACGAAGAAAGAAAAGCTAGAACACTCGGAACTGGCCGGAGAATTCACCGATGACGGGATCACCGTGCTCGTCGATATCTTCCGCACATCCGGCAGCAATGAAGACTGGACGATGGAAGTCGTCACCCAGGCCGAGGATCTGATCCGCTGGGACGAACCGTTTGCCACCGACCGGGAAGCGTTCGACGAATTCCTCGCCACTGTCGCCCGCGATGGCATTCGATCCTTTCTCGACGATGAAGAACCGTCCGTTCACTGAGGAATCGTCGTGAAAAGCATCAATGATCTCGTCGCCTCGGCGAAAACCGTCTGCGACCGATATCGGGCCGGGCGAATGGAACGCGAGACCGTGCGCGAATGGGTCCTCGGCCTTGGCGCCTATCCAGGCCCGCATGGAGACCGCGTGCGCGAAGCCGTGGAATGGTTCCGTCTGCACAATCGCGAGCCTGTTTCCGACGACATCGTGCTCGTGGATATCGACCGGCTGAAGGCGATTTCAGCGCCGTGATCCCGGCGCACCTGGCGAGCCCCGCTGGCGCAATCACGCCGGTCCTCGGCGGCGTAGGACTAATGACGCTCACGAGGCTGATGCATAATATCCGCGTCGCAAGTCGAGGGCGGCTGGCAAATTTTAGTTCGTCCGATCAGTAAAAGGAACAGCACGTGGCAGCATTTCCGGAAAAGGCAAAGGTCGTCATCATCGGCCTCGGCGGTATCGTCGGCGCCTCCATCGCGCATCATCTCGTCGAGCGCGGATGGGACGATATCGTCGGCATCGACAAGTCGGGCATCCCGACCGATATCGGCTCGACGGCCCATGCCTCGGACTTCTGTTACACCACCAGCCACGACTATCTCTCGGTCTGGACGACGCAATATTCGATCGATTTCTACGAGAAGATGGGCCACTACGCCCGCATCGGCGGTCTCGAAGTGGCGCGCACCGGCGACGATGCCTGGATGGAAGAAATCAAGCGCAAGCTGTCCTCGGCCCGCGCGTTCGGCACCCGCGCCCATTATGTCAGCCCGTCCGAGATCAAGGAAAAGTTCCCGCTGATCGAGGAAGATCAGGTGATGGGCGGCCTTTACGATCCGGATGCCGGCCTTGTCATTCCGCGCTCGCAGACCGTTGCCGGCAAGCTGGTCGATGCCGCCGAAAAGGCCGGCAAGCTGCAGGTGTTCGGCAACACGCCGGCCAAGTCGCTGATCGTTGAAGGCGGCCGCATCAAGGGCGTCGTCACCCATCGCGGCACGATCATGGCCGACCACGTCATCGTCTGCGCCGGCCTCTGGGGCCGCCTGATCGCCGAGATGGTCGGCGAAGACCTGCCGGTCATGCCGGTCGATCACCCGCTCACCTTCTTCGGTCCCTACAACGAGTTTGAAGGCACCGGCAAGGAGATCGGCTTCCCGCTGCTGCGCGACCAGGGCAACTCCGCCTATATGCGCGATACCGGCGACCCGTCGACGACCGAGGGCGGCCAGATCGAGTGGGGCTACTACGAAGCCAACAATCCGCGCATGTGCCATCCGCGCGAGCTGCTCGAAAAACACGAAGCCCGCCTTTCGCCTTCGCAGCGCGACCTCGAGATGGAACAGATCATCGAGCCGCTCGAGCGCGCCATGGAACTGACGCCGATCCTCGGCGAACTCGGTTATAACGAAGGCCACTCCTTCAACGGCCTGCTGCAGGTTTCCGCCGGCGGCGGCGCATCCTGCGGCGAGAGCCAGAAGGTGCGCGGTCTCTGGTATTGCGTTGCCATCTGGGTCAAGGACGGCCCGGGCTACGGCAAGCTGATCGCCGACTGGATGACCGACGGCCGCACCGAAATCGATCACAACAGCATCGACTATGCCCGCTTCTATCCGCATCAGCTGACCGAAGAGTTCATCGAAGGCCGCTGCTACGAAGCCGCTCAGAAGATCTATTTCCCGGCCGTCCACACCCGCGAACCCTATCTGTCCGGCCGCAACGCCAAGCGCTCGCCCTTCTACGAGCGCGAAAAGGAGCTGGGCGGCTACTTCATGGAACTGGGTGGCTGGGAGCGTGCGCACGGCTACGCCGCCAACGAGCACCTGCTGGAGAAATACGCCGATCGCGTACCGGTTCGCGAGAACGAATGGGACAACCGCCATTTCTGGCGCGTCTCGAATGCCGAGCATCTGGCGATGAGCGAGGATTGCGGCATCGTCAATCTCAGCCACTTCCACATGGTCGATATCGAGGGCCCTGACCATGTCGAGCTGATGGAATGGCTGTGCGCTGCCAAGGTCGGCGGCGATGCCAACATCGGCAAGGGCGTCTACACCCACTTCCTCGACGACGAAGGCATGGTCCGCGCCGACTTCACCGTCTTCCGCATGGCCGACCGCTGCCGTCTCGTCAACGGCGCCGATGCGGGCCCGCGCGACCTGCACTATATGAAGCGCGTCGCCGAAGACCGCGGCCTCGACGTCACCATCACCGACGTCTCGGAAAAATTCGTGACGGTCGGCATCTGGGGTCCGAACGCCCGCGACACGCTGAAGAAGGTCGTGGCCGATCCGGCCGGGCTCGATCAGGAAAACTTCGCTTTCGCAGCGATCAAGCCGATCGAAATCGCCGGCAAGACGGTCACTGCCTTCCGCATCTCCTATGTCGGCGAGCAGGGCTGGGAACTGCACATGAAATACGAAGACGGCCTCGCCGTCTGGGATGCGCTGCGCTCGACCGGCGTGATGGCCTTCGGCGTGGAAACCTATGCGAACTCGCGCCGCATGGAAAAGAGCCTGCGCCTGCAGAACGCCGACCTGCTGACCCAGTACAACCTGATCGAAGCCGATCTCGCCCGTCCGAAGGTCAAGGAAGCCGATTTCCGCGGCAAGGCGAAGCATCTGGAATACAAGGCGCGTGAGCATCAGCCGGCCATGCTCTGCACGCTTGTGATGACCGAGAATACCGACAAGTCGGGCGTCAAGCGTTATCCGCTCGGCAACCTGCCGGTCGTCGATCCCGCCACCGGCGAAGTTCTGGTCGACGAACTCGGCCGCCGCTCCTACACGACCTCGATCGCCTACGGCCCGACTGTGGGAAAGAACATCGCTCTGGCCTATTTGCCCTGGTCGCATTGCCAGGTCGGACGCAAGCTGAACGTCGAATACTTTGCCGAGACCTATCCGGTGGAAGTCGTCGGCGTCGGCTACAAGCCGATCTACGACCCGGAAAATCTGAAGCCGCGCACTTAAGCGCTGAAATCCTTGTGGCGCCCCATGCGGGCGCCACAGTCGTTCTAAGCCTATGTTCTAGAACAGGATGATTTTAGGCCGGGTCGGCCTAAAATCTGAATCCTGTTCTACATTAAAGAGTTAGAGCATGATGTCGTCCGAAAACCGCTTACACTTTTCGGCATCATGCTCTAGTCACCGTCGCCATTGCCGTTTTCGAGGCCATCGCCCGGAGCTCTGCTCGGGACGAAGCGTTTCGAGATCAGCCAGCAGCAGAGCGCCCAGAGCGCCCCGGCGCACCATCCGGCGAAGACATCAGTCGGGTAATGGACGCCGAGATAGATCCGGCTCAGGCCGATGATGACGGCCAGGAAGACGCCGGCGGCCATGACGAAGATCCGCGTCGAACGGTAACGCTGCGTGCGGGCTAAAAGCGCGCCCAGCGTCAGATAGGTCACGGCCGAGACCATGGCGTGGCCAGAGGGAAAGCTGAGATCGCTGACCTCGACGAGATGCGGCACGATGTCTGGGCGCGGCCGGGCGACGAGAATCTTCAGCAGTGTGCTTGCCAGCCAGCCTGATAGTACCGAGGAAAAGACGAAGAGCGCGATCGGCCAGCGCCGGTCGAGCAAGAGATAGACGGTGACGAGAACGGTCATCAGCGAGAGAACGGTGATGCCACCGAGACTGGTGATGTCGTCGACGGCATGCGTCAGCCAGGTGGGACCGATCGGCACGGAGAGATCGTTCGCTCGCCGCAGCGCCAGCAGGATCGTCTCGTCGAAACGAAAGGTTTCGCCTTCGAGCACCTCGCTCGTCAGCCGCTGCAGCACGAACAGCCCGCCGGCGATCGATGCCATGGTGATCAATGTCAGCGGCTCATATGCGCCGAGTCTCGCCCAAAATCCGCGTTGTTGAACCTCGCTCATGCCTGCCGTCGAGCTCCTTTCACATCATGTCCGTCCCCCGCCAGATCGGCAACATCAGCCGCAAATTCAAGACCGTGCGGCATTCGGAGACAGTCCCGAGCGCAGCTACCGCTCCTCCCGCCGGCTCGGTAGCAAAAGCTCAACCTTCTTTTGCTATCGCTGGAGCGATTGACCTGGAGAGGTTTCGGCGATGAAAATTCTGACCGCGATGGTTCTGATGGCAGCCGTCCTGCCGCCGGTCTCGGCCTTCGGCGAGACCGAATGGATGGGCGGCGCAAGGCAATGGTCGGTCGGCTTTGCCAGCGAACACCCTGCCTACTGCCGGCTGCTGTGGGATAGCGAGCTGGGCAAGACCATGGAGTTCCGCCAGAGCGGCACCGAAACCTTCTGGCTGGTCTCGAAGAACACATGGGACATTCCGGCCGACACCAAGACCGAGGTGACGCTGACCGATCGGGCGGGACCGAAGGTGGTCGCCGCCGAATTCTTCGACAAGAATACGCTCCGTCTCTGGCCCAAAGGCAGCAAGGGCAGCGCCGGGCTGAAGAAGATCATCAAGAATTCCTTTGCTGGAACGCCTGACGTGCAATTGACCTTTGCCGGCGACGAAGGCGACTGGACGCTGCCGCTTTCGCGGGTGGACCAGCTCTATCCGACCTTCGCCCAGTGCCTCAAACGGCTCGAGGCCAGCGAGCCGGCCAAGCAGGATTCGGCGACCAGTAAACCGTTCTGACCACCTGTCCTGTTCAGCTGACCGGTGGCGGCGCAGTCTCGCGGATCAGACTGCGTACGGCCTCGATATCGCCGTTGAGCGGCCGCTCGTCGCCGTAATGAGAGACACGCTGCCGCACGGCCTGGTAGACGACATCCGTGCCCGCCGCCCGCGGCGCCGTCGCCGCCAGGAAATCATGCGCCTGGGCCGCGGCCATCAGCTCGATCGCCAGAATATATTCGGCATTGTCGATGACGGCGAGCAGCTTGCCGGCGGCCGCTGTCGGATGGGCGAGGAAATCTTCCTGCAGGCCGGAGGTCAGGCCGCCGTCCATGGCGGCGGGCGCGGCAAGCCGGCGGTTGTCGTTGCTGAGCGCGGCTGCGGTGTATTGGGCGATCATGAAGCCGGAATGGCTGCCGGCATCGCTCGCCAGAAAAGGCGGCAGGCCGCTGACCAGCGGGTTGACCAGCCGGTCCATGCGCCGTTCGCTGATTGCGCCGATCTGCGCCAGCGCAATGGCGAGGCTGTCGGCCGCCTGCCCGAGCGCCGGGGCGACGGCATGCGCCTCGGAGGAAACGATGGGTTGCTCCGGCGTGCCCGACACAGCCGGATTGTCCGTCACCGAAGCAAGTTCCTGATCGGCGATGCGGGCGGAATTGTCGAAAACGTCGCGGGCGGCGCCATGGGCGTGCGGCACCGAGCGAAGGCTCAGCGCATCCTGCGTGCGCCGGCCGAAGGCGGCGGCCACGAGGCCGCTGCCCTGCAGGCGGGCGCGCAAGCTGGCTCCGACCTTTTCGATCCCGGCAGACGGGCGCAGCGCCAGCACCGCCGCGTCGAAGGCGGCGATCTGGCAGCCTGCCGCCTCAAGCGTCAGCGCCGCGATGGCGTCGGCCCAGTCGAGCAGCCGTTCGGCGCGCAAAAGTGCTGCGGCGGTGAGCCCGGTGGCGCAGGCCGTGCCGTTGACAAGGCTCAGTCCCTCCTTGGCGCCGAGCACCAACGGCTGCAGGCCGATAGCCGCCAGCGCCTCGCGGCCGCTCATGCGCCGACCGGCGAGCGTGGCGCTGCCTTCGCCGATCAGGACGAGCGCGGTATGAGCATTGTGGGTGAGATAACCGGCCGAGCCTTTCGACGGCACGTCGGGAATGCAGTCATGCTCCAGCAAGGCTGCGAGATGCTGGACGATCTCGCGCCGCACGCCGGAATGGCCATGGGCGAAATTGGCGATCTGGGCGGCGATGATGGCGCGCACTTCGCGCCCGGCCAACAGCGCGCCGACGCCGCAGGCATGGCTGAGCACGATGCTGCGCGACAACAGGCTCTGCGAAGCCCGATCGACGACCGTATCGGCGAGCGCCCCGACGCCGGTATTGACGCCATAGGCGCGCACGCCCGTCTCGACGATGCTGGCGACGATGCGGCTTGCCTGCTCGACCCGCGCCCAGGCGGCCGGCGACAGCGCAAGCGCCTCCCCTGCCCCGACGCGCGCGACATCGCGCCAGGTCAGGACTTTATCGATCGTGATCGTCATTGGCCGCTTCCGAAATGGCCGATGAACTGGCGGAAGGCGGGGGTCGCGCCTGTTGTGAACATCTCGTCCGGCTTGCCGCTGCTTTCGATCAGCCCCTCGCGCATGAAGACAACGCGGTTGGAGACATTGCGGGCAAAGCTCATCTCATGGGTGACGACGAGCATGGTCATGCCTTCCTCGGCAAGCGCGCGCATGACGCGCAGCACCTCGCCGACGAGTTCCGGATCGAGCGCCGAGGTCGGCTCGTCGAAGAGCATGACCTTCGGCTTCATCGCCAAAGCGCGGGCGATTGCGGCGCGCTGCTGCTGGCCGCCGGAGAGATGGGCGGGATAGGCATGGCGCTTGTCTGCGATGCCGACCTTTTCGAGCAGCGCCTCGGCCTCGGCGATGCAGTCGGCACGCGGTCGCTTCAGCACATGGATCGGCCCTTCAATGACGTTCTGCAGGATCGTCATATGGGACCAGAGATTGAAGGACTGGAACACCATGCCGAGTTCGGAGCGGATATGGTCGACCTGCTTCTGGCTCGCCGGTCTGCTGCGCCCGTTCTTGTGCACCATCTCGATGTGCTCGCCATCGACCCAGATCTCGCCGTCGCTTGCGGTTTCGAGCATGTTGATGCAGCGCAGAAAGGTCGATTTGCCGGAGCCGGAGGCGCCGAGCAGCGAAATCACATCGCCGTCCTCGGCATCGAGGGAAATGCCGCGCAGCACCTCATGCGTGCCGAAGCTCTTGCGGATATTGCGGACCGAAAGTCGGGTTACGCCTGGCATATTTGCTCCAATCGGTTCAGGTTCGACCTAGCGCATGATGCCGAAAAGTATGAGCGGTTTTCGGACGACATCATGCTCTAACCGTTTAATTTAGAACAGGATTCAGATTTTAGGCCGACCCGGCCTAAAATCATCCTGTTCTAGGCCTTCAGCGGCTGCGGGGCCGCGCGGCGGTGTCGGGACAGCGAATATTCGAGCAGGGCCATGCCCTGCAGGATGATGAAGTTCAGCACCAGATAGATGATCGCGGCGCAGAGGAAGACTTCCATCGTGCGGTAGGTCTGCGAGATCAGCCGCTGGGCGACACCGGTGACCTCCCAGACGGTAACGAGGCTGGCAAGCGCCGTCGATTTCATCATCAGCACGATCTCGGTGGAATAGGCCGGCAGCGCGTGGCGGAAGGCGATCGGCGCCAGGATGCGGCGCACCATCAGGAAACCGGACATGCCGATCGAGCGGGCCGCCTCGATTTCCTTCGGCGAAACGGCGCGGATGCCGCCACGGAAGATTTCCGCCGTGTAGCCGGCGGTGCAGAGCGCCAGCGACAGCACGGCGCAGACCATCGGCTCGCGCAGGAACGGCCAGAGGAAGGAATAGCGGATGACGCCGAACTGGCCGAGGCCGTAGAACACCAGGAACATCTGGATCAACAGCGGCGAGCCGCGGAAGACGAAGATATAACCCTTGGCGAAACCCGACAGATAGCGGTTGCCGCCGACCCGCATCGTGACGATGACCAGCGCCAGCAGGCCGCCGAAGAAGATCGACAGCGAAAACAGGATCAGCGTCGTCGGCACCGCCTTCAGCAGCGTCACCATGGTCGAGACGAGAAAGGTGAAATCCATTGTCGCCCCCTTACGCCTGGCCCATGGCGGAGGCCGGCATGCTGCGATTGGCGCGGCGTTCCGCGCCGTTGAAGATGCGGTCGGAAAGGCTGGTCAGGATCAGATAGAGGCAGCCGCCGGCGATGAAGAACAGGAAATATTGCCGGGTCGAACCCGCCGCGACTTGGCTGGTGCGCATCAACTCGGCAAGACCGGTGACCGAAATCAGCGCCGAATCCTTGAGGCTGAGCTGCCAGACATTGCCGAGGCCGGGAATGGCGAAGCGGAGCACCTGCGGCATGATGATGCGGCGGAAACGCATGCCGCGATGCATGCCGATCGCCGAAGCCGCTTCGAGCTCACCTTTGGAGATCGCCAGGTAAGCGCCGCGGAACACCTCAGCCTGATAGGAGCCGGAGATGATGCCGACGGCAAGCGCACCGGCGGCAAAGGAAGGCAGGCCGAGAAAACCCTCGTAGCCCATCGCCTTGCCGATCGAAGTGACGGCGGAGGAGCCGCCGAAATAGATGAGATAGATGATCAGCAGTTCCGGCACGCCGCGAAACACGGTCGTATAGACGTTCCCGAGCGCGACGAGGAGAGGATTGCCGGAGAGCTTCGCCCCCGCGACGAGCGCACCGAGCACCGCGCCGATCGCCAGCGCCGTCGCGGTGACGGCCAGCGTCATCAAGGCGGCGAGAATGAGCAGCGCGCCCCATCCCGTCGAGCCGAAGCCAAGCAGTTCCAAGCTTGCCATATCGTCCGTTCCCCGTCCGTGGCAGTATTTTCTGGATCGAGAATAACACGCGGTCTCCGGCGACAAAGCCGGAGACCGGCGCCTGCGGCCAAAGGGCCGAAGCGCTTACTGCTGCGGGCTGACGTCGACCTGGAACCACTTCATCGAAAGGTTCTTGACCGTGCCGTCGGCGAGCGCCGACTTGATCGCCACGTTGAACTTGTCGCGCAGGTCGGTATCGGCCTTGCGGACGCCAAGACCTTCGCCCTCGCCCCAGATCGAGCCGACGATTTCCGGGCCGGTGAAATCGAGCGTGCCGTTGGCGCTCTTGAAGGCATTGGCGAAATAGACGGCGTCGTCGAAGCCGAGGTCGATACGGCCGTTCTGCAGGTCGAGGTCGCGGTCGGCGCCGGTCTTGTATTCGCGGATCTCGGCAATATCGCCGAAATTGTCATAGACGAACTTGGCGTAGACGGTTGCCGCCTGGATGCCGATCGTCTTGCCCTTGAAGGCCTCCTTCAGCGCATCGATCTCCTTCACGCCGGTCTGGCCGGGCGTCATCTTGATCGTGGCGCCGGTGCCGGCGGCTTTCGCCAGCGGGCTGTCCTTGGCGGTGGCGAAGGCGGCGGGCGTGGCGGCATAGGGAACGGTGAAGTCGATGACCTGCTTGCGCTCCTCGGTGATCGACAGCGCATCCATGATGACGTCGAACTTGCCGGCATTCAGCGCCGGGATCATGCCGTCCCAGTCGGAGGCGACAAGCGTGCATTCGATCTTGGCGCGCTCGCACAGCACCTTGGCAAGCTCCGGCTCGAAGCCGCCGAGCGTGCCGTCGGCATTGGTGAGGTTCCACGGCGCATAAGCGCCTTCGAGCGTGATGGTCGCCTTCGTCCAGTCCTTGGCAAAGGCAGGGGCGGCAAAGGTGGAAAGGGCGGCGACGCCGCAAAACAGGATGGCGCTAAATTTCATTGATGAATTCTCCTCTGGAGTTGAAACAGACCTTACGGCACCGCCGATCTCCGCCGGCTTGCCCTTTCCGTCCTGTTTTTGCCTCAAGGACCGATTGGGAGGTTGTATATGGTACCATATGAGATATTTTGTGATATGCAAGAGGAAAGTCGATTATGTGGCAAATTGCATCCGTGCAAAAGGAATAGGCAATGAAGCGTTCCGGCGAGATGAAGCGCGACCTGGCGGGAAATGACAGCACGCCGCTTTATGCCGGCGTCAAGCAGGTGATCCTCGACCGCATCCACAGCGGCGAATGGCCGCCGAAATACCGCGTGCCGTCGGAAAACGAGCTGGTCGTCGAACTCGGCGTCAGCAAGATGACAGCCAATCGGGCGTTGCGCGAACTTGCCAGTGAAGGCGAACTCGTTCGCATCCAGGGTGTCGGCTCCTTCGTCGCCGAGCGCAAGGGTTATTCGGCGCTGTTCGAGGTGCGCAACATCGCCGAGGAGATCGCCGAACGCGGCCATATCCACGAGGCCTCCGTCGTCGTTCTGGCCCGGGAAACCGCCTCTCCCGAGATCGCCGACGCCCTGGAGCTGGCAATCGGCGCCGCTGTTTTCCACTCGCTGATCGTCCACAGCGAAAACGGCGTTCCGGTGCAGATCGAGGACCGTTTCGTCCATCCCGAGGCCGCGCCCGAATATCTCGAGCAGGATTTCACGAGCCTGACGCCGAACGCCTATCTGACCGCCGCCGCCCCGCTCAGCGGCTCCGAGCACGTCGTCGAGGCGGCGATGCCGCAGGCCTGGGAATGCAAGCTCCTGACGATCCTCAAGAGCGAGCCGTGCCTGACGATCCGCCGGCGCACATGGTCGGCGAAACAGGTGGTCTCCACAGCCCGCCTCGTCTATCCCGGCTATCGCTACCGGCTCGAGGCGCGCAGCGGCAAGATGTTCGAAGACTAAAACACCCGCGAAGTTGTATATGGAACTTACGGTTATTGCGACGCGGGGGTGAAGCGCGCCACCAGCGCGTGACGATCGCCGGGATAGGTGAAGCGCACATGGGTCACCGGGCCAGCGCCACTCCAGGTGCGGCGCTCCACGACCAGGCAGGCGGTGTTGCGGTCGATGTCGAGAGCGGCCGCCACCTCAGCGCTGGCGGAGACGGCGTGTATCCGGTGTTCGGCGGTGCTCCACGGCACCTGGTTGAGCAGCCACGGCCCCGGCGCCACCGTGAGGAAATCGGCATCGGCCGCCTCCGGCACGGTCGCAAGGCTGATCAGCCGCTCCTCCAAGCAGAAAGGCCGCGCGCCGGCATTGTGGATGCAGACCACCTCGATGACCGAGGACGCCTGAGGCAGCTCCAGCCGGCGGCTGTCCTCAGCCTTGGCCTTGCGGCTCACCTTCTTCGACACTGCGTAGGAATAGGGCAGGTTCAGCGACTGCACCTCGGCCTTGATGTCGTGGATTTCGAGAACCGCCGATTGCGCCTGCGGCTGGGTGACGAAGCTGCCGGATTTCTTCCGGCGCTCGATGAGGCCAGCCTTGGCGAGCTGGGTCAGCACCTTGTTCACCGTCATCCGTGAGACGTCATACTGCGTGGCGAGATCGACCTCGAAGGGAATGCGATGCCCCGGCGGCCATTCGCCCGAGACGATACGGCCTTCGATGTCGCCTAGGATGCGCTGATGCAAGGTGGTATCCCTGCTTTGATTCATCGCCACGTTCCGATTGGTTTCCCGATCTAGTCCGAATGCCCCGCTCATGAAAAGCTCTTTTTCAGGCAGCCAGCAACTCAGCCATCGCGGCAAGGAAGCGACGGTCGATGGCGTCACGCTTGCGATGGCGACCACCCTCCACCTGCTTGCGGCCGCGTGCCCAGACGCAATCGACGGAAATCCCGCCGGCGAACAGCCAGTGATCGAGGATCTGGTCGCCGGAGAGATAGGGAACCGCTGACATATCGAGCGAAACGAGATCGGCGTGATGGCCCTCGACGAGACCGGCCGGGGCTTTGAGCGCCGCACCGCCGCCGGCAAGCGCCTGGTTGAACAGGCAAAGCGCCGTCGAACCGCCGGGTGCGGCCACGACGTTGCGGGCGCGCAGCGCCAGACGCTGCGAATATTCGAGCTGGCGCAGTTCCTCCGGCAGGGAGATCCGCACGTTGGAATCCGAGCCGATGCCGTAGCGCCCGCCCTCTTCGAGGAAGAGCGGCGCGGCAAAGGCGCCGTCGCCGAGATTGGCTTCGGTGATCGGGCAGAGGCCGGCGATCGCGCCGCTTTTCGCCATCCGCCGCGTCTCGTCCTCGGTCATGTGCGTCGCATGGATCAGGCACCAGCGCTCATCCACCGGCATATGATCGAGCAGCCATTGCACCGGCCGCGCGCCCGACCAGGCGACGCAGTCTTCGACCTCTTTCACCTGCTCGGCGACATGAATATGGATCGGGCCGTCGCCCGCCATCGGCACGAGCTTCGCCAATTGCTCGGGTGTGGTGGCGCGCAGGCTGTGCGGCGCCAGTCCGAGTTCGGCGCCGTCGAGCCGGCCGGTCACCGCTCGGCATCCCTCCATCAGCCTTTCGAAGCTTTCGAGCGAATTGATGAAACGCCGCTGGCCGTCGATCGGCTGAGCGCCGCCGAAGCCGGAATGGGCATAGAAGACCGGTAGAAGCGTCAGGCCGATGCCGGTCTCCTGGCTCGCAGCACCGATACGTTCGGCCAGCTCGGCGACATTGGCATAGGCGCCGCCATCCCCGTCGTGATGGAGATAATGGAACTCACCGACGCGGGAAAAGCCTGCCTCCAGCATTTCCGCATAGAGCTTGGCCGCGACCGCCTCGACATGTCCAGGCGTCATCGCCAAAGCGAATTTGTACATGACCGTGCGCCAGCTCCAGAAGCTGTCGTTTGCCGGGCCGCGCACCTCGGCAAGACCGGCCATCGCCCGCTGGAAGGCGTGGCTGTGCAGGTTGCCCATGGCCGGGATGATCACAGCATGGCGCTCATCGCCGGGCGCGGCGGTAACGCCCACCTCGATCCGGGCGAGACGCCCGGCCTCGAGCGTCAGCCGCACGTCCTTCTGCCAGCCTTGCGGCGTCAGAGCAGTCCTCGCGTGAAGTATGGTCATGGCCTTTTCTCCCCTTCCGCCGCGCCGCCGATCTTTCTTTTCCAGAAGAGCGCGCAAAATTTCTCTTGTCACCTGCTTATTATGTATATACATGTTTCAGCATAAGGAAAGGCGCAAAGCTGATGACCGGGAACAATTTTTCAGACGAAGCCCCATCTGCCGACGTCCGGCCGGCGCTGTGGCGCAATGCGCGCCTGGCGACGCTCGCGCCTGACAGAGCCGGGCTCGGCATCATCGAAAAGGGCGCCGTTCTGATCGAAAACGGCCGCATCGCCTTTTCAGGCGCCGAAAGCGAACTGCCGGCATCGGCCATCGAACATTCCGACATCGTCGATCTTGAAGGCCGCTGGGTGACCCCCGGCCTCGTCGACTGCCACACCCATATCGTTCACGGCGGCAATCGCGCCCGCGAGTTCGAGATGCGCCTTGAGGGCGCGACCTATGAGGAGATTGCGCGGGCCGGCGGCGGCATCGTCTCCTCCGTTCAGGCAACCAATGCCCTGTCGGTCGAGGAACTTGTCGCCACGGCGCTGCCGCGGCTCGATACACTGCTTGCCGAAGGCGTTACGACGATCGAGATCAAATCCGGTTATGGCCTCAACCGCAGCGGTGAAGTGAAGATGCTGCAGAGCGCCCGCCTGCTCGGCCACATCAGGCCGGTGCGCGTCGCCACCAGCTATCTCGGCGCCCATGCGACGCCGGTGGAATATAAGGGCCGCAACGGCGACTATCTCGACGATGTCGTGCTGCCCGGCCTCGACGACATGTATAATCTCGGCCTTGCCGATGCCGTCGACGGCTTCTGCGAAGGCATCGCCTTTTCGACAGCCGAGATCGCCCGCGTCTTCGACAAGGCCAAAACGCTCGGCCTGCCGGTCAAGCTGCATGCCGAGCAGCTCTCCAATCTCGGCGGCGCCAAGCTGGCGGCCGCCTATGGCGCGCTTTCCGCCGATCATCTCGAATATCTCGACGAGGAAGGCGTCGCCGCGATGGCCGCCGCCGGCACCGTCGCCGTGCTGCTGCCCGGGGCCTTCTACGCCATCCATGAAAAGCAGAAGCCGCCGGTGGAGGCACTGCGCCGGGCCGGCGTGCCGATCGCGATCGCCACCGATTGCAATCCGGGCACCTCGCCGCTCACCTCGATGCTGCTCACCATGAACATGTCGGCGACGCTGTTCGGCCTCACCGTCGAGGAATGCATCGCCGGCGCCACCCGCGAAGGCGCCCGGGCGCTCGGCCTTATCGGCGAGACCGGAACGCTCGAAGCCGGCAAATCCGCCGATCTCGCCGTCTGGAATATCGAGAGCCTTGCCGAGCTCGTCTACCGCATCGGCTTCAACCCGCTTCATACACGCGTCTTCAAAGGCGAAAGGAACGGTCGATGACCATTACGCTCCACCCGGGCTCCGTCTCGCTCAAGGATCTGGAAATCATCTATTGGACCGGTGAGCCGGCAAGGCTCGATCCCGCCTTCGATGCCGGTATCGCCAAGGCCGCCGCCCGCATTGCCGAGATCGCCGCCGGCAATGCGCCGGTTTACGGCATCAATACCGGCTTCGGCAAACTTGCCTCGATCAAGATCGACAGCGCCGACGTCGCCACGCTGCAGCGCAATCTCATCCTGTCGCATTGCTGCGGCATCGGCGCGCCGCTGCCGGAAAATATCGTCCGGCTGATCATGGCGCTGAAGCTGGTCTCGCTCGGCCGCGGCGCCTCCGGCGTACGGCTGGAACTGGTGCGGCTGATCGAAGGCATGCTCGATAAGGGCGTCATCCCGCTGATCCCGGAAAAGGGCTCGGTCGGCGCCTCCGGCGATCTTGCCCCGCTCGCCCATATGGCCGCGGTGATGATGGGCGAGGCCGAAGCCTTCTTCGCCGGCGAACGTCTTTCCGGCGCCGAGGCCCTCGCAAGGGCCGGGCTGAAGCCAGTCGTTCTCGCCGCCAAGGAGGGCCTGGCGCTCATCAACGGCACGCAGACCTCGACGGCGTTGGCGCTCGCCGGCCTCTTCCGCGCCCATCGCGCCGCGCAATCCGCCTTGATCACCGGCGCCATGTCGACCGATGCGGCGATGGGTTCCTCGGCGCCCTTCCACGCCGATATCCACACGTTGCGCGGCCATAAGGGCCAGATCGATACCGCAGCCGCGCTTCGCGGCCTGCTCGAAAACTCCGTCATCCGCCAGAGCCATATCGAGGGCGACGAGCGCGTACAGGATCCCTATTGCATCCGCTGCCAGCCGCAGGTCGACGGCGCCTGCCTCGACCTCTTGCGTTCGGTCGCCCGCACCCTCGAAATCGAGGCCAATGCCGTCACCGACAATCCGCTGGTGCTGTGGGACAATTCGGTCGTCTCCGGCGGCAATTTCCACGCCGAACCCGTCGCCTTCGCCGCCGACCAGGTCGCGCTTGCCGTCTGCGAGATCGGCGCCATCTCGCAGCGGCGCATCGCGCTGCTGGTCGATCCGGTGCTTTCCTACGGCCTGCCGGCCTTCCTCGCCAAGAAGCCAGGTCTCAACTCCGGCCTTATGATCGCCGAAGTCACCTCGGCGGCGCTGATGTCCGAGAATAAGCAGATGTCGCACCCGGCCTCGGTCGATTCGACCCCGACCTCGGCCAACCAGGAAGACCATGTCTCCATGGCCTGCCACGGCGCCCGGCGCCTGCTCGGCATGACCGAGAACCTGTTCGGCATCATCGGCATCGAGGCGCTGACAGCCGCGCAAGGGGTCGAATTGCGCGCGCCGCTTTCGACGAGCCCGGAGCTTTCGAAGGCAATCGCCGCAATCCGCGGCAAGGTACCGAGCCTTGATAGCGACCGCTACATGGCGGGCGATCTCGCCGCCGCGGCCGAGCTGGTGGCGACGGGCGCGCTGAATGCTTCGGTTTCATCCGGCATCTTGCCGGTTTTGGAGAGCTGAAATGATCGGGAAAGAAAAAGTCCCCTCCCCAACCCCTCCCCACAAGGGGGAGGGGCTAAAACTAGCCTCATGCTCTGCGTTCAAGACTGAATGCAGCGGGAGCCGCGAGGTAAGTCCCTCCCCCTTGTGGGGAGGGGTTGGGGAGGGGTTTTTGCCATGAACACCCCCGTCTTCGAAATCCGTCGGGGCACCTCCCCCGTCATCCTCGCCTTCCCCCACACCGGCACCGACGTGCCGCCGGCGATTTACGACCGCCTCAACGACAATGGCCGGATCCTCGCCGATACCGACTGGCACATCCACGCACTCTATGACAGCCTGCTGTCCGACGCGACGACCGTGCGCGCCACCTTCCATCGCTGCGTGATCGACGCCAATCGCGATCCAGCGGGTGTCAGCCTCTATCCCGGCCAGAACACCACCGGCCTCGTTCCGGAAACCGACTTCGACGGCAAGGCGATCTGGAAGGATGGGCAGGCGCCCGACGAGGCCGATATCGCGGCGCGGCTGCGGGACTTCCATGCGCCCTATCATGCCGCCCTTGCCGCCGAGATCGAGCGCGTCAGAGCAATCCATGGCGTCGCCATCCTCTATGACTGCCACTCGATCCGCTCGCACATTCCCTTCCTCTTCGAAGGCAAGCTGGCGGATTTCAACATCGGCACCGATATGGGCAGGACATGCGACGGCGCTATCGAGCAGGCGACGCTCACCGTCGTCGAGGCCGCCGAAGGGTATGACAGCGTGCTCAACGGCCGCTTCAAGGGCGGCTGGACGACCCGCCACTATGGCCGGCCCGCGATCGGCGTGCATGCCATCCAGATGGAGCTTGCGCAATCGACGCATCTCCAGACCGAGACGCCGCCCTTTGCCTATGACACCGCTAAGGCGGACCGGCTTCGCATCCATCTCAAAGACATTCTGGTGCGCATCGAACAGATCGCACCGGGCCTGAAACGCTGAAGATAGAAACCTGAGAACAGGGGAACCGTCATGACCAATCCACGCCATAACATCCGCGAAATCCGCGCGCCCCGCGGCAACGAGCTCAATGCCAAGAGCTGGATGACCGAAGCGCCGCTGCGCATGCTGATGAACAATCTCGATCCCGATGTCGCGGAAAATCCGAACGAGCTCGTCGTTTATGGCGGCATCGGCCGCGCCGCCCGCACCTGGGAGGATTTCGACCGCATCGTCGCCACACTGAAGACGCTGACGGAAGAGGAAACGCTGCTCGTCCAGTCCGGCAAGCCGGTCGGCGTCTTCCGCACCCACAAGGATGCGCCGCGGGTACTGATCGCCAATTCCAACCTCGTGCCGCATTGGGCGACCTGGGATCATTTCAACGAGCTGGATAAGAAGGGCCTTGCCATGTACGGCCAGATGACGGCCGGCTCGTGGATCTATATCGGCACGCAGGGCATCGTGCAGGGCACCTACGAGACCTTCGTCGAGGCCGGCCGCCAGCATTATGGCGGCAATCTCAAGGGCAAATGGATCCTGACCGGCGGCCTCGGCGGCATGGGTGGTGCCCAGCCGCTCGCCGCCGTCATGGCCGGCGCCTGCTGCCTCGCCGTCGAATGCAATCCTGACTCGATCGATTTCCGCCTGCGCACCCGCTATCTCGACGCCAAGGCCGAGACCCTCGACGAAGCGCTCGAGATGATCGACCGCTGGACCAAGGCCGGCGAAGCCAAATCCGTCGGCCTGCTCGGCAATGCCGCCGAAATCCTGCCGAAGATGGTCCGCCGCGGCATCCGCCCCGACATGGTCACCGACCAGACCTCGGCGCACGACCCGATCAACGGCTACCTGCCGAAGGGCTGGACGATGGCCGAATGGAAGGCCAAGCGCGAGAGCGATCCGAAGGCGGTGGAAAAAGCGGCGCGCGCCTCGATGCGCGAACATGTCGAAGCGATGATCGCCTTCTGGAATGCCGGCATCCCGACCCTCGACTACGGCAACAACATCCGCCAGGTCGCCAAGGAAGAAGGCTTGGAAAACGCCTTCGCCTTCCCCGGCTTCGTGCCGGCCTATATAAGACCGCTGTTCTGCCGCGGCATCGGTCCCTTCCGCTGGGCCGCCCTGTCAGGCGACCCGGAGGATATCTACAAGACGGATGCCAAGGTGAGGGAGCTGACCCCCGGCAATACCCACCTGCACAACTGGCTCGACATGGCGAGGGAGCGCATCGCCTTCCAGGGCCTGCCGGCGCGCATCTGCTGGGTCGGCCTCGGCGACCGTCACCGCCTGGCTCTGGCCTTCAATGAAATGGTCAGGAACGGCGAGCTTTCCGCCCCGATCGTCATCGGCCGCGATCATCTGGATTCCGGTTCGGTCGCCTCGCCGAACCGCGAAACCGAAGCCATGAAGGACGGCTCCGACGCCGTTTCCGACTGGCCGCTGTTGAACGCGTTGCTCAACACCGCCTCGGGCGCCACCTGGGTATCGCTGCATCATGGCGGCGGCGTCGGCATGGGCTTCTCCCAGCACTCCGGCGTCGTCATCTGCGCCGATGGCACCGATGATGCGGCCAAGCGCCTTGAGCGGGTGCTCTGGAACGATCCGGCGACCGGCGTCATGCGCCACGCCGATGCCGGCTACGACATCGCCCTCGATTGCGCGAGGGACAAGGGCCTGCGCCTGCCCGGCATTCTCGGGAACTGAGCCCCATGCGAATCCTGCGCGCCGGCGATCACAAGCGCATGCCGTGGAAAAACGGCGGCGGCGAAACGGTTGAGATCGCCGTTTCGCCCGAAGAGGCCGGCCTTGCCGGCTTCGACTGGCGCGTCAGCATGGCGACCGTCGCAGCCGACGGGCCCTTCTCGATCTTTCCCGGCATCGACCGCACGCTGGTGATTCTCGACGGCAACGGCATAGTGCTCGACATCGAAGGCAAAACGCCGGTGCTGCTGACGACGGCGAGCGATCCTCTGGCCTTCCCGGCCGATATCCCGGTCGCGGCCAGACTCCAGGACGGTGCAATCACCGATCTCAATGTCATGACCCGCCGCGCGGGGCTTGCGCACAGGCTGGTCCGCATCGAAATCGATGGCGGCAGGATCGTGCCGCTGACGTCGTCGACAGGCCTGCTGCTCTGCCACCGAGGCACCCTGTCGTTCCGGCAGGGCGACGAGACCGGCACGCTTGCATCAGGCGATGCGCTGCTGATGGCGGATGCGGCCGGAAGCGAGCTCAAAATCGATGGCAAGGCAAGGTGTTATCTTGCTTCGATCGCCGCCAGCTGATCTTGTTCAACAGCTTGAAAAAATTGGACAATCGAAAAACGGCCCGGGCATTCGCATGAACCGTTGCTATTTCGGGCCATGGACGTCATTCCTGCTTTCGGTCTAAACTTCGCCTTTCTGATGCAGAAGAAGACCTAGACTGCCCACCACGTTGGGTAGCAAGGGAGCAGGCGTGACGGATCCATACGATATTCTCGGCGTTGAACGCGATGCGAATGAGGCGCAGCTGAAGGCCGCCTATCGGCGTCTGGCCAAGGTCGCCCACCCCGATTCGGGCGGAGATACAGACGCTTTCGACAAGTTGCAGAAAGCCTATGGGCTGCTTCTCGATCCCGTCCGCCGCAAGGTTTATGACGATACCGGCTATGACGTCGAACTCGCCGACGCCGCCGAGTTGCAGGCGCTCGTCATGATCGAGAAGCTCGTCACCGACGCAGTGCTCGACGAGCGCGTGCCCGGAAGTTTCGATCCCGTCGCCGTCATGCAGGAAAGCCTTTCCGAAGAACTGCGCAGGGCACGGTTCAGCAAGAGCGAGCTGGAACGCCACGCCTCGCGCATCGGCCTGCATCTGGAACGGCTCGAAAAACAGTCCGGCCGCGATGTGCTCGCTCACATGTTCCGCGCCCGCATCGAAGCGATCGGCAAGGCGGTCGCGGAAACCGAGGCGAAGATCAAGGCAGCCGAACGCGCCGCCGACATGCTCGCCGGCTATGTCTACGACGTCGATCCGTCACCACTGCCGGAGGCTTCGGTCGCCAATCTCGACTGGATCGAAACGTCGAGAAACCGTTCCACCGGCTGACGGCCCACGACCTCAATAGGACAGCTTCGGATACCAATCCGGCGCCCGGCCTTCGGGCGTGCAATCGAACACGGTCCAGAGCGGCATCAGATCGGGCGCGCCGCGCGGATCCTCGCCGGGATCGGCCGTCACCCCGCCCATCTCTCCGCTCCAGAAATGGCGGATGGTGCCGTCGCGCCGCGTGAAGACGTTGAAAGCCGCGTCGTCGCTGCCGTCTTTGCCGATGGCGTGATAGTCGCGGCTGTATTCGTCCGTCGTGTCGGAATAAAGCGGCAGGTGATGCCAGCCGCGCTCCTTCTTGAAGGCGAGCAGCTTTCCGATCGGCGAGCGGGCAACGACCGCAAGGGCGGCGCGCTGCTGGATGTCAGGCACCTCGCCCTCCCAGGCCGACAGCAGCGAGGTGCACATCGGGCACGGGCGCTCCCGCTCGGGGCCGAACATGTAGCTGTAGACGATCAGCGTCTGCTTATCCGCGAAGAGCTCGCTGAGCGAGATCGGCCCGCCGGCGCCTTCGAAGCGATAATCCTTCTTGACTTCGCCGCCTGGCGGCAGCGCCCGGCGCTGCCTCGCGACACGCTCGATGTGCCGGCGCAACTCGATCTCTTCGGCGAGCAGCGCGTCGCGGGCGCTACGATATTCCTCGGTCTCATTGGGAAACCGGATGCCATTCTTTGCCGCAAGCACGGCTGCAGGGATCAGATGCTGGTTATCCATGACATGTCCTCCTTCTGTTGCCGCGCGTCTCTCTGACGCGCCCAAGGACGCGCTGAAGCCGCAAAGGGAATTCTAGCACATCGTTGGCATGACGATCGGAGGATGCGAAAATCGACAAGGGCGACGGGAAAAATCCGCCTTTGAGGAGCAGCGGAACAGAAATACTGCACAAGCGGCCGAAACGGCCGGCATGAAGAACCTCATGCCGGTCGTTGGGGTTTACGCGGCGCGGGGCTGCGTCTCTGTCTTTCAGTGTTTGAGTACGACCTTCCCGGGAGCACCTGCCGCAACCGCATTCTGGGCAAGGCCGATCTGCTCCAGGGTGAAGGTGTGGGAAATCGGGATCACCAGCTCACCGGTGGCGGCGGACGCCAGAATAGCGTCGAGCATGGCCGCGTCGGTGCGGTGGTAGAGTTCACGGACGATAACGCGGCCTGCGGCATTGGCGCCTTCCGGCACCGGAACGATGCTCGCAATGGTGCCACCGTCGCGGACATGACCGATGAGGTTGCCGGCCACCGGGCCGGCCGTGCTGATCGCATAGTCGAAGCTCCAGCTTGCGGCAGGAACCGTGATGTCGAGCGCTTCGCCAGCCAGCGCCCGGCCTTCGTTCAGCCGCTCGGGCCGGACGCCGGCAACCGGCTGGGCGCCGATCTGCTTGAGGTATTGGATGGCGGACCGTCCGACCGTGCCGAGGCCGCCGGAAACCAGAACCTGGTCGCCGGCCTTGACGCCGAGCGCTTCCACGGTCTGCCGGCCGGTAAGACCTGCCTTGACCAGCGAGGCGCCCTGCTCGAAGCCGAGTGCGGCGGGCAGCCTTGCGACGGATGTCGAGGGAACGACACCATACTCTGCATGGGCGCCTTTGCCGTTTGCGGCAAAATCGGCGACGACCCGCTCGCCGACCGCAAAACCGGTCACGCCTTCGCCGAGGGCCGCGATGGTGCCGGCGGCGTCACCGCCGAGCACGGCCGGCAGCGGAAGCGGGATATACTGGGCCATGAAGCCCTGGCGGAGAATGAGATCGAAAGGATTGACGGCGGATGCCTCGATCTTGATCAGGACTTCGCCCGGTCCGGGCTTCGGCACCGGAAGGTCCGCGATTTCGAACTGGTCGACATCACCGTAGGATTTGAGAAGTGCCGCTTTCATGGCGTCTCCAGAATTTCAGCGTTGCGTTGCGCCTATGCCCAACTGCCGCCCGGCAGCCGGGCATAGGCGATTTCCGGATGGCGCCATCTCAGGCCGTGGCGGGACGACGCGTGTTGTCGAGCGTCCAGGCTCCGCCGCCGGCAAAGGCGATGTAAAGGAAGATGAAGCAGAACAGGATGGCGCCTTCACCCATGTTCAGCGCCGGCCAGAAGCCATACGGCATGTGGCCCATGAAATAGGCGGCAGCCATTTCGCCCGAAGCGATGAATGCTGCGATGCGCGTTTGAAATCCGACGAGCATCAGAGCAGAGGTGATCACCTCGATTGCGCCTGCAACCAGCAGGAGGGCGGGCAGCGGATAGGGTACGCCTTGAATCGGACCCGGAAACTGCAGAAACTTCATGGTGGCATGTTCGAGGAAGAGCAGGGCCGCCATGATGCGCAGAAGTGCGAGGACGTATGGCGTCCATTTGCCGGTATTGATCATCGAGTTTCTCCAAAGAGGTTGATGGGAGGTCAGGCGGCGGAGGCCGCCTTCTTCAGTTCCTGGTTTTCTTTCCAGAGCTTCATCGACATGGCGAAGACCCCATCGACATAGTTCCGGTAAACCGTCATGCCCGCCGGATCACGGCCGGCCTTCGCTGCGAAAAATGCAATGATATCGTCGGATTCGGTGACATAGCGGCCGGGCTCGAGCTGCGCCGAAGGAAAGCTCACTCTGTCGAGATGCGGCGACAGCTCCGCCCGGATCTTCTCTTCCTGCTCGGTTCCAGGAACGAAGTCGCGGCTTTCCACGTCCGATGCCAGACCCGATTCCAGAAGGAAGAGGCGAACCTTGAGGCAGAAGGGGCAGTTTTCCTTGAGGTAGACGATCGGCTTGAAGGTTTCGCTGGTCATTGCGCATCTCCATGTAATTGAGGGGTCGAGGGCACGCGGCCGAAACGGAAGCTCGATGCGGTGAGCCCGCCGGCGAAGTCCTTCTGGTGATAGGTGGTGGCGCCGGCTTCGTTCTCGGCGGCGCCGACCACCACCATCAGCGGGATGAGATGGTCTTCGCGCGGATGCGCCGCCCGCGCAGCCGGCGCCTGCTGCCATTCGATCAGCCGCTCGGTGCGCTTGTCGCAGGCCGTGTGAACCAGCGTTTCCTGAAGCCAGGCGTCGAAGCGGCGGGACGGCTCATATCCGCCCGTGCCGCGCATGGCCGAAAGGTTGTGATAGCTGAGACCGCTGCCGATGATCAGGACGCCCTCGTCACGCAACGGCGCCAGTGCCCGGCCGACGCTGATGTGCAGCGCCGGATCGTAACCCGCATCCAGCGAAAGCTGCACGACGGGGATGCTCTCTTCCGGATAGAGCGGCTTCATGATGCTGAAAGTGCCGTGATCGTAACCGCGGGTCGGATCGAGCACCGCTTCGATGCCGCTCGCCCGCAGCAGATGCTGCACGCGGTTTGCGAGATCGGGCGAACCGGGGGCATTGTAGGTAATGTGATAGAGGTGTTCGGGAAAGCCGTAATAATCGTAGACCATGCCCGGCTTGACGCCCGACGATATGGCAAAACCATCCTCTTCCCAGTGACCCGAGACCACGAGGATCGCCTTCGGCGCATCACCGAGTTCGGCGCGCATGTCGACCAGCGACTGTTCGAGCACATCGAAGTTGCGGCGGAAATCGCCCGTCATATAGGGCCAGGGGCCGCCGCCATGGCTGACGAAATAGGTCGGGAGTCTGGAATTTGTCACCGGAATTGTCCTTCGCATCATTGCCACGAGCATGGGGGCGGCACTTCGATGGGAAGATTTTGATTTTTTCTCTGTTATTGATCAATGTGGCGGATATTGAAGAACCATTTCCTGGATGTTGATGATCAATGGATACGTTGACGAGCCTGCGGGTGTTCTGCACCGTCGCCGAACTGAAAAGCTTCACCGCTGCCGCCGATCGCCTTGGCGTCTCACCGGCAATGGCGAGCAAGCATGTGATGCAGCTCGAGAACCGGCTGGGGACGCGGCTGCTCAACCGAACCAGCCGCCATGTCAGCCTGACGGAGACCGGGCGGCTTTATTTCAACCAGACCAGGGAGATGCTCGAACGGCTGGACGAGGTGGAAGACGCCATCGGCAATGTGACGGTGGCGCCCCGCGGTACCCTGAAATTGAGTGCGCCGGTTTGGGCGGCAACCGGCTATTTTACAGACATGCTGGCAGCCTATAACCGGCGCTACCCCGATGTCTGCCTTGACTTGGATCTTAGCGGCCGGCTGGTGAACCTGGTTGACGAAGGTTTCGATCTTGCGCTGCGGGCAACGTCGCAGGACCGGCTCGATCCGGGTCTCGTCGCCCGCCCGCTGACGAATGTGCAGTTTCGTCTCATGGCCTCGCCGGATTACCTCGCGCGAACCGGGCGGCCTCAAAACGTCGCCGAACTCACCGGCCATGCCCTGCTTCGCTACTCCGGCGTCAACCTCGGGGAAAGCATGTCGCTGGAAGGTCCTGACGGACCACACAAGATCACCTTCCGCACCGTGATGCTCAGCGATAATGAGACAATTATGCATCTCGCGGCCCTGCGCGGCATGGGCCTCGCCTTCCTGCCGGCATGGATGGCCGAGCAGGATATCGAAGCCGGCCGCCTGGAAATCGTGCTTCCGGCCATCACGCTCGGTTTCAACAGCACACTTTACGCCGTCTATCCGAGCCGCAAATATCTCTCCGCCAAGGTCCGCACCTTCATCGACTTTCTGACGGCGAGCACCCGGGAGATGGGATAATCCTGCTCAGCGAGAAAACGGCGGGACGAAAAAAATCCCACTTCGGAATCCCGAAATCCCCCGCTTCGGGATTCCGAAATCCGACGCGTTTTCAGCGCCGTCGCCGCAAGAAAATATACAGCGATTTCAACGGCGCAGCCAATTTCGGGATTCCGAAGTGCTATATAGAGTATGGTGGGAGTTGATCCCCATCGCACCAGCATGAACCCAAGGCCGTTAGAGCCTTTCCTGGTTAGATTGAAGCATTCTGCCGGAGCAGGTTTCCGCCAGGATCAAAGGCGATTGGCGAAGGACATACCTCTTGGTACGTCCGAGCCGATCGCCTTTGATCCTGGCGGAAAAATGCCCGGCCCTTCGGGTTGGCTGAAACGGGCCGGCTGCTCGACCGGCCGGCTTGGCCGTAGAGCTGGGCTACGACGCGCGCCGGCCGGTCGACCATCCGACTCCGTTTGAGCCAACAGAATGCTGCAATCTAACCAGGAAAGGCTCTAGTCCAGCCGGTATCCGAAAAGCAAAAAGGGCGCTCGACCCTTGCGGGGAGCGCCCTTATCCTGTCGGACAGCGAACAGTTCGACGACGTCGATACCGCGCGCATCCATTTTTCAGGCAGGAGCCGTATATGGACCCTTCAGGCCTGACTTTCAAGGGACAGTTTTGCCGATGTCTGACAGGTTTCTGCTTCAAGGCCCCCGTGATGCCCGCTTCACCATTCTGCTGGCGCATGGCGCCGGCGCGCCGATGGATTCGGCATCGATGACATCGGCGGCGGAGGCGCTCGCCACGGTCGGTTTCCGTGTGGCCCGTTTCGAATTCACCTATATGGCTGCCCGCCGCAGCGGAGACCGCAAGCCGCCGCCGCGAGCCGAAACGCTCAATCCCGAGTATGAAGCAGCGATTGCCGAACTCGGCGTTGACGGTCCCTTGATCATCGGCGGCAAGTCGATGGGCGGCCGTGTCGCCAGCATGATCGCCGACGATCTTCACGCCAGGGGAAAGATCGCCGGCCTGCTCTGCCTCGGCTATCCCTTCCATCCGCCCGGCCAGCCGACGAAACTGCGCACCGCTCACCTCAAGCGGCTGACAACGCCCGCGCTGATCTGCCAGGGAACCCGCGACGAATTCGGCACGCGCGACGAGGTGCCGGGCTACGATCTCTCTGACCGGATCGAAATCCTCTGGCTCGAGGACGGCGACCATGATCTCAAGCCGCGCAAGACAATCTCCGGCTTCTCCGCTGCCGATCATCTCGCCACGATGGCGAAAGCCGTCAAGGCTTGGGCCGTGCGCCTTTAGGCGGCCAGTCTCCTGACATCGATGCGACGGTCGGCAGCGAAAACGGTGATTTCGAAGTGATCGGCCTGAACCACGTCGCGAATGTTGCGCGGCCGGTGCGCCGCGATGTTGACGCCGCCTCTCAGCCGGACGCTGTCATAAAGGATCCCGGCGGCGCCGCTCGAACGCACCTCTTCGCCCAACAGCTGCGACGCCGCATAGCTCGCACCGTCATAGACATCGGGCAGCAGCGTCTGTTCGCCGCGAATATCGAGATAGTCCCCGATCAGAGTGGCCGCGTAGCTTCGATAGGTGCGCGCCATCGTCGCCACACCGCGGGCGACAGCCTCGCGCCGGAGATGATGGCCGACCTCGGCGGCGGCGGTCTTGAGATTGTCGGCGGCATACCAGGCACCGAGATCGGGGCCGTTGAAGCGCATGCCGCCCGGCGCCACATGCAGGAAGGCCGCCATGACGATGCTGGCGTTCGCACTCCCGTAGACCCATTCATCCTCGGGAAGCCGGTGGATGCGGTCGGCGACGAGACGGTCGTTGGTCCAGCCGACGAGTTCCATCACGGCTTCGAGGTCGGCCGCCCGCGCGACCGTGTCGAAAAGCCCGATCGGCGGAAATTGCGACGGTATCAGCCGGTAGGAGGGACGCGGCGCCTCGGCAAAGCGTTCACTCACCGGAAGACGATGTCCGCATCTTCGTAAGGCGTGAATGCCTCATCGAGCCTGTTCGGCGGCATGTAGACACCGCCGCGGGCGCCATCGAGGAAACGGCGCACGGTCATCAGCCCGTCCTGGGTTCCGTTGGTGACGATATCAAGCGGCGGATGGCCGCCGAACACCGGCGCCTGATGCGGCACGCGCAGCCAGGCGACGCCGGCGCGATCGTCGGCAAACAGCACGCCGAGTGCCTGATGGATGCCGAGCACGGCGGAAATCCGGGTCAGCGTATCGACATCAAGCGTGAAGGCCCCGTGCTCGCGCGCCTGCTTGGCCCAACTGTGATAGGTTGAGCGCGAGGGGTAACCGAGCACCAGCAGCCGCTGCTCTTCGCTTAAACCCCAGAGATCGGCGATCGCCAGGAAGGTTCGCAAAGCCGGTGCACTCAGCCTTTTGCGATTTGCCGGCGCAAACCTGTCGGTCTCAAGCCGCTGCGGCCCCTGGCTTTCCCGCTCCCTGCGTCGTGCATGCTGCATAACAGCCTCCCGTCTTGAAATAGACATAGTCCAAATCTGGGCAGGCGACAAGCAGATTTAAAGAGCTGAGCCGTTAGGAAACTTCCCTGGCTGCCTCGCGGATCGTCTGCATCAGGATCGATTGCGGCACCGACGGCACGGCATCGGCGCGCATCGTCAGGCCGACCGGCCCCCTGGTCTCGCCGGTATCGACCGGCAGCAGCGCCAGCCGCCCGTCGGCGACGTCGCCGGCCACTACGCCGTTGGAAATGATCCAGATCGCGTCGCTCGAGCGCAGGAAGGCGCGGCCGAAGGAATCCGAGACCGTCTCGATCTGGTTCGGCAGGCTGGAGACACCGTTGGCGATGAGGAAATTTTCGACCATCGGCCGGATGATCGAACCCCGCGTCGGCATCAGCACCGTGTAATCACCGAAACCCGAGAAAGGCGATTGGCCGCCCTTGACAAGCGGATGGCCGGCGCGCACGGCAAACACCACCTGCTCGGAATAAAGATGCTCGAAGGAAAAGCCCGCCATCTTCTCGGCCCCCGCCAGACGGCCGACGACGATGTCGAGATCGCCGACGCGAAGCTGCTCCAGCAGCACGGCGTTCTCGCCGGTGACGATCTTCACCCGGCTCCAGGTCTGTTCTTTGAGAAAGAGCTCCATCGCCCGCGGCATGATGCGCGACGACACCGTCGGCAGGGCGCCGATGCGGATCGGCGGCGCATCGGCGAACTGCTCCTGCGAGACGGAATCGAGACCCTGGCGCAAAGCCGTCAGCGCCGCCCCGGCATGGCGCAAAAAGACCTCGCCGTACCGGGTGATCTTGATGCCGCGGCCATCGCGCTCGAAGACGTCGACACCCAGCGCCTGCTCCAGCTCGCGGATCGTCTTCGTCACCGCCGGCTGGCTGACATGCAGCAATTCCGCCGCCTTCATGACGCTCTTCTGCCGCGCCACCTCGACAAAGGTCTGCAGATGACGAAACTTGACCCGGCTGTCGATCATCGCTCGCATAACTCCGAGGTTATCGAAAGACTGATAAATATCATTTTACTTAACCGGATCAACCGGTCAGTTTTAACATCAGGAGTATGTGCCGTTGGATGGGCTTTTTATGCCGGGACGAGTTTGGCGAAGAGCCTCCCCCACTCTCCGTCATCCTCGGCCTTGAGCCGAGGATCCATGCCGCGGGTGCTGGTGATGCGGTGTGGGTACTCGGCTCAAGGCCGAGATGACGGAAGCGCCAATGCCCCTCACCCTAACCCTCTCCCCGCAGGCGGGGCGAGGGGACGTGCCCAAACGGGGCGTCGAGGTTGAGGAGACGGTGCGGCATATCTCCTTCTCCCCGCCGGCGGGGAGAAGGTGGCGGCAGCCGGATGAGGGGCCGCCGCCCGGCTGAACCGAGGAGATTGACGTGCAGTTCGCCCGCATAAACGACGTGACGATCCATTATCAGGTCATCGGCGCGCCTGCCGACCGGCCGGTGATCGTTTTCATCAATTCGCTCGGCACGGATTTCCGCATCTGGCGCGATGTCGTGGTGCGGCTGGCCGGGGACTACGCCATCGTGCTCTACGACAAACGCGGCCACGGGCTTTCCGATGTCGGCCAGCTCCCCGCGTCGATCGAGGATCATGCGACCGATCTTGCCGGCCTGCTCGATCTGCTGTCGGTCAAGGACGCGGTCATCTGCGGCCTCTCCGTCGGCGGCCTCGTCGCCCAGTCGCTCTATCAGCGCCGGCCGGATCTCGTCGGCGCGCTCATCCTCAGCGACACCGCCCATAAGATCGGCACATCGGAAAGCTGGAATGCCCGCATCGCCGCCGTCGAGAAAAACGGCATCGGCAGCATCGTCGACGCCATCATGGAGCGCTGGTTTACGCCTGCCTTCCGCCGGCCCGAGAACACCGCCTATTCAGGCTATTGCAACATGCTGACGCGCCAGCCGGTCGAGGGTTATATCGCCGCCTGCGAAGCGATCCGCGATGCCGATTTCACCGAAGCGGCGAAGAGCATCGCTGTCCCGACGATCTGCATCGTCGGCGACCAGGACGGCTCGACGCCGCCCGATCTCGTGCTGGCGACCGCGAAGCTGATCCCGGGCGCCCGTTACGAGGTCATCCCGGACTGCGCCCACATCCCTTGTGTCGAGCAGCCGGAGGCGCTGACGGCGATCCTCCGCGCCTTCCTGACGTCTCTTCCCGCTGGAGAAACCAATCGATGAACGAGCCCGCCTCCTCCGCGCGTTACCGGCAGGGCATGGCGACCCGGCGCGCCGTGCTCGGCGACGCCCATGTCGACCGCGCTGCGGCGGCCGCAACCGAGTTCGACCGCCCGTTCCAGGAGCTGATCACCGAAGCCGCCTGGGGTCATGTCTGGTCGCGGCCGGGGCTGAGCAAACGCGAGCGCTCGATCGTCACCATCGCCCTGCTCGCGGCGCTCGGCCAGGACGATGAGGTCGCCATGCATGTGCGTGCCACTGCCAATACGGGTGCGACCCGCGAGGATGTCTGCGAGGCGCTCTTGCATGTGGCGATCTATGCCGGCGTTCCCGCCGCCAATCATGCGATCAAGATCGCCAAACAGGTCTTTGAACAAATGGACGCCGAAAAGGCGGCCTGAGGGAGGAAAATGTCCGAATTACCGAACCGCAAGCCTGAGGCCGGCGCCTTCTTCGCCCGCGATCGCGCCTGGCACGCGCCGGCGCTGACCCCCGGCTACAAAACCTCGGTGCTGCGCGCGCCGCAGCGCGCCCTGCTCTCGCTCGACGGCACGATCTCGGAAACGACAGGCCCGGTCTTCGGCCATTCGATGATCGGTGAGCTCGACAACGACCTGATCCTGAATTATGCGCGGCCCGGCGAAAGCGCCATCGGCGAGCGCATCATCGTCCATGGACGGGTGCTCGACGAACGGGCAAAACCGGTTGCCGGCGCACTGGTCGAATTCTGGCAAGCCAATGCCGGCGGGCGCTATCGCCACAAGAAAGAAAGCTATCTGGCGGCGATCGACCCGAATTTCGGCGGCTGCGGCCGCGCCGTCACCGACGAGGACGGCCGCTACCATTTCCGCACGGTGCGGCCCGGCGCCTATCCCTGGCCGAACGGCGTCAACGACTGGCGCCCGGCCCATATCCATTTCTCGATCTTCGGCCACGGCTTTGCCCAGCGGCTGATCACCCAGATGTATTTCGAGGGCGACCCGATGATCTGGAAATGTCCGATCGTCGGCACCATCCCCGACAAGGCGGCGATCGAGCAGCTGATCGCGCCGCTCGACTGGGGCAATACGATCCCGATGGATTCACGCGCCTATAAATTCGATATCGTGCTGCGCGGCCGCCGCTCGACGATGTTCGAAAACAGGCTGGAGGGCAATTGACCATGCAGCAGCTCGGCTATCTCAAGGAAACCCCGTCGCAGACGGCCGGCCCCTATGTCCATATCGGCCTGACGCCAAATTTCTGCGACATCACGGGCGTCTACGTTGCAGACCTCGGCACCCAGATGGTCAACGACAAGACGCTCGGCGAACGCATCACCGTCACCGGCCGCATCTTCGACGGCGCCGGCGCGCTGGTGCGCGATGCCGTTGTCGAAATCTGGCAGGCCGACAGCGCCGGCCTCTACAACAGCCCCTCGGAAATGCGCGGCGCCGCCGATCCGAATTTCACCGGCTGGGGCCGCTGCCCGACCCGCAGCGAGGACGGCGTCTACAGCTTCGAAACCATCAAGCCCGGCCGCGTCCCCTTCAAGGACGGCCGCAGACAAGCCCCGCATATCACCGTCTGGATTGTCGCCCGCGGCATCAATATCGGCCTGCACACGCGGATGTACTTCCCGGAGGAGATGGAAGCCAACGCCGCCGACCCGCTGCTTCTGCGCATCGAACATCGCGAGCGCGTCGCAACCATGGTCGCCACCCGCGACGGTGCCACCTGTCATTTCGATGTCCACCTGCAGGGTGCGAAAGAAACGGTGTTTTTGGATATTTGAGGGGCTGGCCAGCGGCTTGTCCTTGAGGTTCAGTGTAAGGAGCCCCCTCACCCTGCCCTCTCCCCGAGGGGAGAGGGGAACAGTGCCATACGAGAGCAGCTGCCTATAAGCGCCGACACCGCCCCAAATCCCTTCTCCCCTCGGGGGTCCGAAGGACGGGTCGAGACCGGCGGCTCGACCCCGGCGGCAGCCGGATGAGGGGCCACCACCACAAACGAGCAGACCATGACCGCATCGCCCTTCGACCACCCCTTCCTCTCCGGCCTCGTCGGCGACGATGAATTCGCGCCCTATTTCTCCGCCGAGGCCGATATCCGCGCCATGCTCTCCTTCGAGGCCGCGCTGGCGAGGGCGGAAGCCGCCCATGGCCTGATCCCTGCGGAAGCGGCAAGAAAGATCACCGAAATCTGTGCCGGCTTTTCCCCGGATCTCGCCAGTCTTCGATCGGCAACGGCACGGGACGGCGTCGTCGTTCCCGAACTCATCAAGCAGCTGCGCGCCGAAATCGGCGAGGAGGCGGCAAAAAGCCTGCATCTCGGCGCCACCAGCCAGGATGTCATCGATACCAGCCTGATGATCCGGCTGAAGGCCGTGGTCTTCCTGTTCACCGGTCGGCTTTCCACGATTGCCGGAGCGCTCGATGGGCTCGACCGCCGGTTCGGCCGCAGCCGGCTGATGGGCCACACCCGCATGCAGGCGGCGATCCCGATCAGCGTCTCCGACCGTCTTGACGCATGGCGCGCGCCGTTGGAGACCTATCGCGACCGCCTGACCGAGCAGAGTTTTCCCGTCCAGTTCGGCGGCGCCGCCGGTACGCTCGACAAGCTCGGGCCGCAGGCTGCAGCCGTGCGCGCCGCGCTCGCCCAGGAACTCGGCCTGACCGACACCCGGCAATGGCAGAGCGGGCGTCTGCCGATCGCCGATATCGCCGGCCTGTTTGCCTCGATCTCCGGCAGCCTCGGCAAGATCGGCCAGGATATCGCCCTGCTTGCCCAGGCCGGCCAGGAGATCGAAATCGCAGGCGGCGGCACCTCGTCGGCAATGGCCCACAAGCAGAACCCGGTCGCCGCCGAAACCCTGGTCGCGCTCGCCCGCTTCAACGCGACGGCGCTGTCCGGCATTCACCAGTCCCTCGTCCATGAACAGGAACGCTCGGGTGCTGCCTGGACGCTCGAATGGCTGCTGCTGCCGCAAATGGCGATGGCAACGGCCGCCTCGCTGCGGCTGGCGGGCGAACTGACAGGCAATATCAAGCGGCTTGGCGCGGCCTAAAGCCGGAAGAAACGAGCGTCAGCCAAGCTTGGCGATTGCCCGCAGATTGTCGGCCGTCGTTGTCGGGAAATCGAAGAATTCGAGATAGGCGGGGATTTGTTCGAACAGCATATCCGTGCCGACCTGAAAGGCGCAGCCGCGCGCCCGGGCCGCCTCCAGGAAAGGGGTGATCTCCTTGCTCATCACCACCTCGCCGACGAAGGTCGATGGGGAGATGCGGTCGACGTCGATCGGCAGAGGGTCACCCCGCCGCATTCCAAGCGGTGTTGCGTTGACGACGATGTCGAAGCCTTTCGGATCGAGCGAGCCGACCGTCACCCGCAGATGCGGATAATATGTCTTCAATCGGTCGAGCAGCGCGGAGGCGGTCGTCTCGTTGGCATCGAAGAGCGCGAGATGGGCAACACCCGCCTTCGCGAGGGATGCCGCGATCGCCGAGCCGACGCCGCCGGCGCCGACCACCAGCGCATTTGCGCCCTCGACCTTTTTGCCCTTGCGCAGAACGCCCCGCACAAAGCCTTCGCCATCGAACATGTCGCCGATCAGCCTGCCGTTCGAAGCAAGACGCACCGCATTGCACGAGCCCGCGACTTTGGCGTTGGTCGAGGTTTCGTCGAGCAGTGCCATCGTCGCAATCTTGTGCGGCATGGTGATGAGCGCGCCGTGAATATTGGAGAGCCGGAAGACGAGCTTCAGGAATGCCGGATAATCCTCCGGCATGCAGCCCATCGGCACGACGACCGCATCGATGCCGTTCTTCTCGAAATACGGATTGTAGATCAGAGGCGCCTTGAAGGACTCGGTGGGATAACCGAGGTGCGCGATGAGTTTGGTCGTCCCGGTGATCATGTGGCTAGACTTTCTCAGGATCGGCAGAGGCGCCGGCGTCAGAGAGGTGGATCATCTGCCCCGAGCGCGCCGATCTCTTGATCGCTTCGACAACCCTGAGGGTGGCGAGCCCCTCCCGCCCGCTCACGAGCGGCATGGCTTCGCCGCGAATGACATCGCAAAAGTGGCTGAGCTGACGGCAAAGCGGATCGGCGGCTTCGTAAGCCACGCTTTCCTCGGCAAGCGGCGCCAGCCAATCCGGCTCGGCGGTGCTCGTCCAAAGCGTCAGATCGGGAATGCCGAGCGAGCCCTTCGTGCCGCCGATCTGATAGCAATGTTTGGGATAGCGGGGATATGCCGGGTTCTCGCCGGTGGTCGCCTCCCAGCTCCAGGGTGCGGCCACCGCATCGCTGCCGGTCAGCGTCGCGAGAACGCCGTTTGCGAACCGCAACGAGACGACTGAACTATCCTCGACGGCGTGGTGGCGCACGGCGTGCGATTCCATCGCATGCACGGCCTCGACCTCGCCGAACAGAAATCGGAACAGGTCGACATCATGGATCAGGTTGACGAAGATCGGGCCGGCGCCCGCTTCCCGCCGCCAGGGGATGTCGAAATAGCTTTCGGGCTTGGCGACCCAGAAGGTGCCGTGCACCGCCACGATCCGGCCGAGCCTGCCGCCGTCGACGATCTGTTTGGCCGCCTGGATCATCGGGTTGTGGCGGCGGTGATGGCCGACGAGGAGCGGTATCCCCGCCCTCTCGCCGGCTGTCACCAGCGTTGCGGCAGCGTCGACGTCATCGGCGATCGGTTTTTCGATGAGAACGGGAATGCCGGCGGCGATAATCTCCATGGCATTCTCGACGTGCAGCTGGTTCGGCGTTGCCACGATGACGCCGTCCGGCCGGTCCTCGCCAGGGATGTCCCGGAACGAGGCGTAGCATCGGATGCCGGCATTGCAGGCAAAGTCGCGGCCGGCCGCAGACGGATCGATCACGGCGGAGAGAACGGTTCCGGGCTCGGATATGATGCGCTCGGCATGGCGTCTGCCGATCAGGCCGGCTCCCATGACTGCAATCTTCAATGGCTTCATATTCGGCTCCGCAATTGGACGAGGCATCGGCCCTGAGACCGCCTATTTCCGCAGGATTTCTCCGAGAAACTTTCTGGTGCGCTCGTGCCGCGGGTTGGTGAAGAATTCGGCGGGCGGGGCTTCCTCGACGATCGCGCCGCTGGCCATGAAAATCACCCGATCGGCGACCTGACGGGCAAAGCCCATCTCGTGGGTGACGCAGATCATCGTCATGCCCTCGTCGGCCAGCGCGATCATCGTATCCAGCACCTCCTTCACCATCTCCGGGTCGAGTGCCGAGGTCGGCTCGTCGAACAGCATCACTTTCGGCCGCATGCAGAGCGCCCGCGCAATGGCGACGCGCTGCTGCTGGCCGCCCGATAGCTGGACCGGATATTTGTCGGCCTGTTCCAGGATCTTGACCCGCTCGAGCAGCCCGCGCGCCCGGTCCTCGGCCTCCGCCCTGCCGACGCCGATCGCCTTCATCGGCGCCAGCATGCAGTTCTGCAGCACGGTCAGATGCGGAAACAGATTGAACTGTTGGAAGACCATGCCGACCTCACGGCGGATGGCATCGATGGTCTTGGCCTGATCGCTGAGAACGATGCCGCCAACCCGGATTTCGCCTTTCTCGTAGGTCTCGAGATGGTTGATGCAGCGAATGAGCGTCGATTTTCCGCTGCCGGAAGGCCCGCACAGGACGATCCTCTCACCGCTGCGCACCGTCATGTTTATGTCGTGAAGGGCTTGAAACGAGCCGTACCACTTTTCCACCTGCGCCATGGTGATCATGATTTCCGCGGCCTGGGCGGGAATGGGACTGGTCATCGGTAGAGCTCCAATATTGGCGGGCAGGGCCGCATCGACGAACAAGGGATGCGGTCAGCGCGCGGAAGCGGCAAACTTTCGCTCAAGGCGCGCGCCGAGGATCGTCAGCGGGCAGCACATCAGGAAGTACAGGATGCCGACGACGCCGAAGACCGTCAGCGGCTGGAAGATCTGGTTGGAGATGATGTTGCCGGCGCGCGTCAGCTCGGTGAAGCCGACGATCGAGGCAAGCGAGGTGCCTTTGATCAGCTGCACGAGGAAGCCGATCGTCGCAGGCAGCGAGATGCGCAGCGCCTGCGGCAGGATGACATCTCTCATGCGGGAGACGTATCTGAGGCTGAGCGCCTTTGCCGCTTCCGTCTGGCCGCGCGGGACCGCTTCGATCGATCCGCGCCAGATCTCGCCGAGATAGGCGCTGGCATGCAGCGTCAGGCCAATGGCGACGGCCACCCAGGCATCGAGCATCAGCCCGAGCAGGGCCAGGCCGTAATAGACCACGAAAAGCTGCATCAGAAGCGGCGTTCCCTGGAAGACAGCGATGTAACCGGCGGTCAGCCGTTCCAAGAGCGGGTTGCCCGAGACGCGGGCGAGAGCGACGCCGAGCCCGGCAATGCAGCCGCAGACGAAGCCGACGGCGGACAGGACCACGGTCCATTTCAGGCCGATCAGGAGGAAGACGAACTCGTCGTGACCCATGGAATTCCTCCTACTTGACCGGATATTTGAAATAGCGGGCGGAAAACGCCGCAAACAGGCGCATCATCACCCAGGAAATCACGAAATAGAAAAGCGTGACCGTGAAGTAGACCTCGAAACTGCGGAAGCTCTCCGATTCGATGCGCTGCGAAACGGAGGTCAGCTCATAGGCTGAGATCGCCGAGGCAATGCTGGTGGTCAGCGTCAGCAGCACGAACTGGCTGGTGAGGGACGGATAGATCGCCCGCAGCGCCGGCTTGAGGATGATCAGCCGGAAGACCTGGGCCTTGTGCAGGCCAAGCGCCAGGCCGGCTTCCATCTGCCCCTTCGGGATCGACTGGACGCCGCCGCGAATGATCTCGATCGCGTAGGCGCCGCCGTTGATGCCGAGCGCGATGACCGCCGTCGGCGTCGGATCCAGCCGGATGCCGGCGAGCGGAAGCGCGAAATAGATGAAGAAGATCTGCACCAGGAACGGCGTGTTGCGGATCAGCTCGACGAAGGCGATGACCAGCCACCGCAGGGGTTTGAGCGCGGAGTCGCGCAGGGCAACGCCGCCGATCCCGATGACGATCGCCAGCAGCATCCCGCAAATGGCCAGCAGGAAGGTCCCGAGGCAGCCGAGCAGAAGGCTCGGCAGCCCGTCGATGACAGGGGTGAAATCCAGCTTGTAATTCATGCCTTCGCTGCTCCCGCCATGTCGGCCATTGCTTCGATGGCAAGCTCATAACCGCGGGCGCCGAAACCGATCATGATGGCGGTGGCGACGCGCGAGATCAGCGAATTGTGGTAGATGCTTTCGCGCGCATGAACATTCGAGATATGCAGCTCGATCTTCGGCGGGTCGAACATCTTCAGCGCATCGAGAAGGGCGATCGAGGTGAAGGTATAGCCGGCGGGATTGATGATGATGCCGCAGGCCTGTTTGCGGGCCTGATGCACGCTTTCCACAAGCTCGCCCTCGAAATTGGTCTGGCGGAAATCGACGGCAAAGCCGAGGCTCTCAGCCCTCGCCAGGCACTTCTCCCTTATATCGGCAAGCGTCGTCGAGCCGTAGATGGCCGGCTCACGCTCCCCCAGCAGGTTGAGGTTCGGTCCGTTGAGCACAAAAATGGTTCTGGTCATGTCGCGCACCTCAGGGCCTTGGGCATGGCGGTTGCGTTGACGGGCATAGCTGCCCGCCTTCATGAATAAGGTTCGTCTGGAGATGGCCGCCTGCCCCTCATCCGGCTGCCGCCACCGACCGGGGTCGAGCCACGGGTCTCGACCCGTCCTGCGGACCCCGTAAACGGGGCGAAGGGGATATGCGGCAACCTCTCCGTCCCTCGCCAACATCTCGTGGGGCACGTCCCCTCTCCCCATCCTTACGGGGAGAGGGTTAGGGTGAGGGGCAATCGGCAGCCACCGACGCGAACCAACGCTTGCTCAGTTCGCCGCGAAGGGAATGCCTTCCAGCTTTTCCGGGAATTCCGGGACCGGCACCTTCATCCACTTGTCATAGACAGCCTTGAGATCGCCGTTTGTCTTGATCTTGTCGATGAAGCTATTCAGCGCCGCATTGATTTCCTTCTCGCCGAGACGCGTGCATGCGCCGTTATACAGCTTCTGGAATTCAAGCTTGTTTTCGAATTCGCCCGGGCGCGCCTTGTTCACCCGGTCCATGTAGAAGATGTTGCCGCCCAGCGTATCGACCTGGCCGGAAACTAGGGCCTGGACGCTCGCAGCGTCTCCATCATAGCGCCGGATCGTCGTTCCTTCAGGCGCGTTCTTCGTCACCTGCGTATCCTGCGCCGCACCCTTGGCGACGCCGACGCTGAACTTGGCCATGTCGGCATTCGTCTTGATCTCCGCCGATTTGGGACCGATCAGGACAATGGCATTGGCCACATAGGGCTTGCTGAACTGCACGGCCTTGGCGCGATCCGGCAGCATTGCCATCGTCGCGAACAGGACGTCGACGCGCCCAGCCGTCAGCGCCGGAATGCGGTTGTTGACTTCGAGCGGCACGAACTCGACGGAAACGCCCAGTTCCTTGGCGAACAGCGTGGCGATGTCGGCGTCGAGGCCGTCCTGCTTGCCGCCGCTGGTCACAAAGCCCCAGGGCGGGTTGTCGCCCTGAATTCCGACGATGATCTTACCGCGAGCCTTGATTTCGTCAGGCGTGATGGCCGCGGCCGGCTGCGCCAAGGTAACGGCAGCCACCAGGGCCGCGGCTCCGAGCATCGCGTTGCGGCGCGTCAGCATAGATTTGAACATTATGTTTCCTCCTCTTTGGCGGTCGTTCGACCGGACAGCCACCTCACCTTTTGACTGTGGGAAGAATGATTGCCAGAGACGAACGCGTAAATCAACAGAGTTTTTGAAAATCATATGAGATTTTATAATGCATCAATCTATTTGAATTCCTCAAGAGATTAGCGATAATAGGTGAGAGCGATTTTTCGCAGCTGGCGGTGAATGCCGAAAGGGCTTTGACATGAAGACCTCGATTGCGACTGTGACGATCAGCGGCGAACTGCCGGAGAAGCTCGAGGCGATCGCCCGAGCGGGCTTCGACGGCGTCGAAATCTTCGAAAACGATTTCCTGGCCTTCGACGGAAGCCCGGCCGATGTTGGAAAACTGGTGCGCGACCATGGCCTGGAGATCACGCTGTTCCAACCGTTTCGCGACTTCGAGGGCATGCCGGAGCCGCTTAGAAGCCGCACTTTCGATCGCGCCGAACGGAAGTTCGACGTGATGCAGCAGCTTGGAACGAACCTGGTGCTGGTCTGCTCCAACGTTTCGCCGGCCGCCATCGGCGGCATCGACCGGGCGGCGGAGGATTTCCGGGAACTCGGCGAACGTGCCGCCCGGCGTGGACTGCGGGTGGGCTACGAGGCGCTTGCCTGGGGTCGCCATATCAGCGACCACCGCGACGCCTGGGAGATCGTGCGGCGCGCCGATCATTCGAATGTCGGCCTCATCCTCGACAGCTTTCACACCTTGTCGCGCAAGATCGACGTCAATTCGATCCGCTCCATTCCCAAAGAGAAGATCTTCATCGTTCAGCTCGCCGATGCGCCGCTGATCGACATGGACCTGCTCTATTGGAGCCGCCATTTCCGCAACATGCCTGGAGAAGGCGACCTTCCCGTCACGGCCTTTACCGAAGCCGTCGCTGCCACGGGTTATGACGGTTATTTCTCGCTGGAGATTTTCAACGATCAGTTTCGAGGCGGCCTGTCGCGGCCGATCGCCGCCGATGGCCACCGCTCGCTGATCTATCTCGGCGATCAGGTGCGCCGCGATCTCGGCACCGGCAGCATGACCGGGGTAGCGATGCCGGAAAGGGCTGCCGTCAAGGGGGTCGGCTTCGTGGAGTTTGCCACGGACGAACAGGATGAGGTCGAACTGGTGGCCTTGCTGCGCACCCTCGGCTTCAAACAGACCGCCGTCCACCGCACCAAGAAGGTCTCCCTCTTCGAGCAGGGCGAGATCCGCATCCTCGTCAATGTCGATCAGGCGGGTTTCGCCAATGCGGCCTATGCCGTGCATGGGACGTTTGCCTATGCCATGGCCCTGGTCGTCGACGATGCCGCAAAGGCATATGCGCGTGCCCTTGCGCTCGATGCCGAGCCTTTCGCCCAGCCTGTCGCGGCCGGCGAACTCGAATTGCCGGCCATTCGGGGCGTCGGCGGCGGCATCGTCTATCTGATCGACGACAAGAGCGCCTTGGGCCGCTTTTCCGAAATCGACTTTCACCCGGTCGCCGACGACACCGGCACGGCGTCTGCCGGCCTTCTCCGCATCGATCACGTCGCCCAGACGGTCGGCTATGATGAAATGCTCACCTGGCTTCTGTTCTACACGTCGATCTTCGAGACCCATAAGACCCCGATGGTCGACATCATCGATCCGGCCGGAGTGGTGCGCAGCCAGGTCGTTGAAAACCAGTCGGGGGCGCTGCGCATCACTATGAACGGAGCCGAAAACCGCCGCACCCTGGCCGGACATTTCATTGCCGAAAAGTTCGGTTCCGGCATCCAGCACCTGGCGTTTTCGACCGACGACATCTTTGCAACCGCCGAAAAACTTCGCAGCTGCGGTTTCAGATCCCTGCATATTTCGCCGAATTACTACGACGACGTCGAAGCCCGCTTCGGGCTCGATCCCGTCATCACCGAGCGGCTGAAAGCGGAGAACATCCTCTATGACCGCGACGAGCACGGCGAATATTTCCAGCTCTACAGCGGCACTTATGGCGAGGGTTTCTTTTTCGAGATCGTCGAGCGCCGCGACTATCGCGGCTATGGCGCCCCGAACGCAATTTTCCGCATCGCCGCGCTGAAAAGACAGATGCGCCCGGAAGGAATTCCGAAAGACGCCTACTAAAGCGCGGCGCGATCTTTCAGATACGCTCCTCGCGCTTTAGCTCTTTGTTTTTGCGCATGTCGTTGCCGCAAAACCGCTGCACACTTTTGCGCGACATGCTTTAATTCAGAGAATACGGCCGCTCTTCAGCACGTGCTCGACGCCGCTTTGAACATGCCGCCTGACCACCTCGGTTGCGCCGGCGACGTCGCGTTGAATGGACAGTTCGAACAACAGCCGGTGGTCGTCGACGACAGGCTTTCCGCGGAAGCTTTCGGCCAGCATATGGTAACGGAGGAAGCGGTCGAAGACCGACGACAAGGTTGCCATCAGCGTCTGCGAATTGCAGGCAGAGACGATCGCCTGATGGAACTCCCAATCGTAGCGCACCCAGTCGACCGTGCGCGACATATCGCCGGCCAGCAGCTTGCGCTCGGCGGCGGCCAGCCGATGATGGGCGGCGACGATGCGCCCCTCCCATTCGAGATTTCCCGCAGCGAATGCGAGGCCGATCGCATGCGTTTCAAGAACGATCCTCAGGTCGGCGAGCTCCAGCAGTTCCCGCCGCGAAGCCGGGCTGACTTCGAAACCACGCTGCCCTTCGGCGACGACGAGGTTCTCCGTGGTCAGGCGGCTCAGAATTTCGCGCAGCGACGAAATGCCGATGGAGTAGCGCTCCTTGGCCTGCTCCAGCTTGATCTTGGCTCCCGGCGGCAAAACCCCCGATATGATATCCTCGCGGATCTGCCGGAAAACGACATCGCTTACGGTTTCGGCCGGGTCGTGGACGTGCTTGAGCATGGCTTTTCCTGGTTTGCCGAGATGTGTGATGGTCCTGACCTTCGAAGAGGCGTCCGTTGCTATTTCAGCGTTCCTTTGGCCAGCGCATGCTCCACTCCGCCTTCGATATGGAACGCAAGCACCCGCTTGGCCGTCTCCGCGTCCCGCCGCAGGGCCGCATCCAAGAGCTGCTGATGTTCTTCAGCGGCGACATCGCCTCGGTAGGACAGGGCGACCATCTGATACCGCAGATATTTGTCGAAGATCACCGAGTGGGTCTGCATCAGCAGTTTCGATCCGCAGGCGGAAATCAGCGCCTGGTGGAATTCCCAGTCGTAGCGCTTCCAGTCCTCGGCCCTGCTGGTGTCGCCGGTTGCCATGACCTGCTCCATCCGCGCCAGTTTATAATGAGCCGCGACCAGCGGCGCCTCCCATTCCACGTCACCATGCGCAAATGACTGCTCCAGGGCATGACTCTCCAGGAGCAGCCGCATGGCCGCCGTCTCCCTGAGGTCGGAAACCGACACCGGAGACACTTCGAACCCCTTCTGTCCCTCGGCGACGACAAGCCCCTCGGAGGAGAGCCGGTTCAGCACCTCCCGCAGCGTGCTGATGCTGGTCTCGTAGGACTCTTTCAGGCTTTCCAGCTTCAGCTTTTGGGCAGGCGCCAGCCGCCCGAAAATGATGTCGGCCCGAATGCGCCGGTAGCTGCTCTCTGCAATGGTCTCGTTTACGACAGGCTGCAGCATTCCGAGTCTCTTATATTTTCACTATCATCGGATATATCGCTTTTCGGCGAGTCCAATCAAGGAAACATTCGCGCGGAAAGCGAGCACAATTTTCTCAGAGGATGCTGTTTTCTCCAGAAATGGAAATGCGGATGAGAAATTCGCTCATGCCGCATCGGCATATGCAGCTGTGTTAAGTCTGCCGCAAAAACTTTCAGCGCGCATGGCTTGTCACTGAATTCGGGGGTCGGACGGACGGCAATTGTTTTTTCAATCGCGCGCAACCATCTAATAGGCATGACTTACGGGAAAATGTCCCGCCCCAGCAGCCCGTTTACCGAAAACCAACCATACCGGGTTGCTTTCCGACGCGAAAGCCGATTGCTTAGGAAAATCTACTTCTTCTTCCGCTAGCGGTTAGGAGAATGAAAGGGGTACAGGCAAACCCGTGGAATTCTGCTGCTTCGCATCGGGATAAACTATGTTTACGATGGCGATGCGGGAAGGCCGGTTTGAAGAAAGATGACGACAGAACTGTTTCAGGTAAAATTTTGGGGTGTCCGCGGCAGTATTCCCGTCTCGGGGCCCGAGTTCGACCGCTACGGCGGTAACACTTCCTGCATCGAAATTCGCTGCGGAGAACACAGGTTGATCTTCGATGCGGGCTCCGGCCTGCGCGAGGCAGGCCTGTCGTTGCTCGCCGACGGTGTCAGCGACGTCGACCTGTTCTTCAGCCACTGCCACTACGACCACATCATCGGCCTGCCCTTCTTCAAGGCGATCTATTATCCCTCGATCAACGTCAACATCTGGTCCGGCCATCTCGACGGCAAGATGAGCACACGCGAAATGGTCGAGCAGTTCATCAGGCCGCCCTGGTTCCCGGTTAAAACCGACATCTGCCAGGCGACGATGAATTTCAGCGATTTCCATCCCGGCCAGGTGCTGACGCCACACAAGGGCATCGAGATCAAGACCTTCATGCTCAACCATCCGGGCGGCGCCATCGGCTACCGCATCGAATGGCAGGGCCGGTCGGTCGCTCTGATCTACGACATCGAGCATATCCCCGGCAGCCACGATCCGGTCTCGCTGGAGATGATGAAGGACGCCGATCTCGTCGTCTACGACTGCACCTACAATGAAGACGAGATGCAGCGTTTCAAGGGCTTCGGCCATTCGACCTGGGAGCACGGCACCGAGCTGGCGAAGATTGCCGGCGCCAAACGCTTCGCCCTCTTCCACCACGCCCCCTCGCGCACCGATGAGCAACTGGCGCAGATGGAAGTGCAGGCGCAGGCCGCCTTCCCCGAATCCTTTGCTGCCCGCGACAATCAGACCGTGGTGATCTGACAGCTGCAGGCCGCTTTTGCCGCCTGCAGCGGGGAACCGATCCCGCGCCGGACCGTTTTCTCCGTATCGCAAGATCGTCGAAATGGGTATCAGCCATGACCGTGTTTTCCGGACAATGCCTTTGCGGGCAGGTGCGTCTCTCTGTTCGCGGCGAGCCCAGCCGCGTTGGGATCTGCCATTGCATGGACTGCAGGAAGGAAAGCGGTTCGGCCTTCACCTTCTATGGGATCTGGCCCGCCGGCCAATTCGAACATGCGGGGGAAACCGGCGCGTTCCAAGGCCGGCATTTCTGCACCGGCTGCGGTTCGCGGTTGTTTTCCGTCGATGACGAAGAGGCGGAAATCAAGCTTGGCATTCTCTCCGAGGCGCCGACGCTGCTTGTTCCAGGCTACGAACTCTGGATCAAGCGGCGCGAGCCGTGGCTGCGGCCGGTCGAGGGCGCCGAGCAGTTTGAGGAAGACCGACGATGAGCGGCGCCGCCGGAGACGCTCCGACGGCGGCCCTCGTCCAGCATCGCCGGATCACCGTTGCCGGCGTCGAGACGTTTTATCGCGAAGCCGGAAGGCGCGATGCGCCTGTCTTGCTGCTGCCGCATGGATATCCCTGCTCCTCCTATGAATTCCGCAATCTCATGCCGCGCCTGGCTGACCGCTGGCGGTTGATTGCGCCGGACTTCTCCGGTGCCGGCTATAGCGGCACGCCCGACGATTTCGACTACAGCTTCGATGGCTACGCCGCCTGGCTGGAGGCTTTCGTCGACGTGCTGGAGATCGACCGCTTCGCCCTTTACCTCCACGATTTCGGCTCGCCCATCGGTGCGCGACTGGCCATCAAAGATCCCAGTCGCATCGTGGCGCTGATCATCCAGAACGGCGATATTCCCTACGAGGATGCGCTCGGGCCGAAATATGCGGATATCGAGGCGACGTGGTCGCTGCCGCGATCGGAGATGAGGAAGGTGCTGGCCGAGGCGATCAGCAAGGAGACCTTCAAGGAGGAATTCCTCAACGACCTGCCGCCGCCTCTGGCCGCCGCCATCCCGCCGGATCTCTGGACGCTGCACTGGTCGCTGATGACGCCGCGGCGCCAGGAAATCGCCATCGATCTGATCGCCGGGCTGAAAGAGAACCGGGCGTGGTTTCCGCAGCATCGGACATACCTCCGGGAAAACCGGCCTCCGGCCTTGATCGTCTGGGGTCCCAACGACCACTACATGCCGGAACAATCGGCGCGCGCCTATCTCCACGATGTGCCGGATGCCGAACTGCATCTGCTCGGCGGCGGCCACTGGCTGCTCGAGACGCATCTCGATGAGGTCACCGCACTGATGCGAGATTTCCTCGGGCGCGTTCATCCCAGTTGATCGGCCATCGACCGGCAAGCCTCACGGCTTGAGAAGTGCCGATGCCGCCGACCAGTGGACGGCGGGATGCCGTCCCGTTGCGGCAAACAAGGCCGACAGGAAATCCCAGGCGGCGGCGTCGTGCACCAGATGGTGGGCGAGCACGCCGATCGGCTCGTCGCTGCCGGCAAACCGGTCGCGCAATTCCGCCACCAACTCGGCCACCAGCTCCGCCTCGCTCCGTCCGCCACGGGTGCCGTGCCAGTCGATGATGTCGACATGGGTGTTGAGAAGCGGTATCGGCCCGCCCTGCCTTGCCCGCCCATAGACCGAAAGCGCTGCGAAGCCGAGATCCGGCAGCGCCGGGATGAGGGTGGCGTCGATCCGGTTCCACGGCGGCACCAGCACCGGCAGGAAACGGGCCGGATGGAGCCGCTGCAGCAGCCGGAACCCGTCACCCAGCTCGCCGAGCACGATCTCCGCCGGCCGGTCACTGCCGAGCTCCTGCTTCTTGCGCTCCGGCCCCGCATGGTTGCTATGCGACCAGCCATGCACGGCAACCGTGACGCCGGCCTCTGCCGCCAGCCGAGCCGCCAATGCCTCGCCCGTCAGGCCGGGAATGACGGCCAGCGTCAGGGGCACCTTGTTTTCGCCGCTTAACGCCAGCAGCCGCTCCAGATCAGCCGTCGGCTCGATCGCATCGTCGTCGCGCAGCCACAAGCGGGCCACACGGCCGGCGGCCTGCCAGCGGTCGAGCTCACGGCGCAGCGGCTCCCAGCTCGTCATGTCGGTCATCGCCTTACTCCTGTTGCCGCATTGGCTCGCAAAATTCCGTCCAGCCGCTCGGCCGCCATCGCCAGCGAGCGCTCGCCGAGCACGAAGCGGCGCGCCGCCTGGCCCATGGCGTCGCGCCTGTCCCCATCGTCCAGCAGGGCAGCCACGGCCGCTGCATAGGCGGCGACATCGCCATCCCCAGTCAGCAGGCCGGTCACCCCGGCCTCGACCACCGCAGGGACCCCTGCCGTTTCCTGCGCGACGACAGGCAGGCCGGCGGCCTGGGCTTCGAGATAGGCAAGGCCGTAAGCCTCGCCGCAGCCCGGCCAGACATAGATGCCGCCACGCCCGAGCAGGCCGGCGATTTCGGCCGCATCCCGCTCGCCCAGCCATTCGATGCGGCCGGCGGGAAAGGCGGAAAACAGCGCCTCCACCTCGTGCCGCATCGGGCCATCGCCGATGATGGCAAGCGTCCAGGGCCGGTCTTCGATCAGCCGCAGCGCTTTTGCGAGCATCGCATAACTCTCCATCTTGTCGCCGGCCCGCATCATCGCCACCACCATCAAACGCTGCGGATCGGGCGCTGGCGACACCGCCTCGAACAGCGCCGTGCCGATGAACGGTTTGAGGCCGGCAAGCCGCGCCTGCGGAAAGGCGGCCGAAAGGCCCGCCTGGTCGCGCTCGGTGAAGCTGATATTGACCGCCGCCTGCAGGATCGCCTCGCCCACGCGTTTCTGCACGCCTGCCCAGCCGGTGCTGTCACGTTTGGCCGCATAGGAGGCTTCGGCGGTGACATAGGGAATGGCGAATTCGGCGGAAATCACCGGCCCGAGCGGATCGGGCGATTTGTAATAGGGGTGGTAGCAAAACCAGAGATGAGGCCGCGGCGCTGATGCCCATTTTTCCCGCAGCCGCTGCAGCTCGGCATCGATCGCCGGTTCGAGCGCGGCTGCCGCTTCCGGTGTCGCGGCATAGGTGCGGAATTCGGAGGCGACCTCGACCTGATGCCCGGCAAGCTCCAGCGCCTTGATCAACAGCCGCGCCATCAGCCGGTCGCCTGACGGCACCGGATGGTTCGGCGATTTCATCGGCGCGTAGAAAGCCACCCGCATGCATAACCCTCATATGAAGACACAGTGTTTCCAACCGGCATGGCCGGCGGCGAAACTCCGCTATTGTCCATTTCCCTAAAACTTGCGCATAAGCATATGGAATGTGATCGCGATGGAAGCAATTCCGCCTCTTTCTCAATTTCTATGAGCCTGCGGTTGCATCGACAAGAACGGGAATGAATGACGACGGTCTCGGCCACAGGGATTTTTTCGGAGCGTACGATCAGAAGGGCAAGGCTCGGTTCCGGCCTCGTCATTTTCATCTTCGTCCTGCTGCATTTGTCGAACCATGCGATCGGCCTGATTTCAGTCTCCGCCGCCGATAAGGCCGCCCGGCTGTTCATGGCGATCTGGCGCAATCCTGTGGGCACCGCCATTTTCTATTCGTCGGTTCTGATCCACATGGCGCTGGTGCTGCGCGCCATCTATATGCGCCGCAGTCTGGTCATGCCAAAGGGCGAAATGGCGCAGATCGTGCTCGGCCTGCTGATCCCGCTTCTGCTCATCGATCATGTCATCGGCACGCGTATCGCCCATGAACTCTACGGCTATATCGACGACTACGAGACTGTCGTCGGAACGCTGTGGATCAGGGCGCCGGCCAACGGATTGCGGCAGGCCGCCGGTCTCGTCGCCGTCTGGATCCACGGCTGCATCGGCCTGCATTTCTGGCTGCGCTACCGCCCCTGGTATCCCGGCCTGGCGCCGCTGCTGCTGGCGCTGGCGATCCTCGTGCCGGTGCTCTCGCTGCTCGGCTTCGTCGAAATGGGCCGGACGCTGGCCGACCCTTCCTACCAGCAGGCAATCGCCAACAGTCCCTATAAGGCAACGGTCAACGCCCGTTACGCCTCGAACCCGGAAGTGCACCATGAGGTCTCGACGATCCGCGCCGGGCTCTACGGGGCTTTCTCGGCTTCGTTGCTGATCGTCGTCGCCGCCCGCGCCCGGCGCAAGCTGAAGGAGCGCCTCGATCAGGTCGCCGTGCATTATCCGGGCGGCGAGGTGATCCGCGTGCCGCGCGGCTTCTCGGTGCTTGAGGCAAGCCGGCTCGGCGGTCTGCCGCATTATTCCGTCTGTGGCGGCAAGGGCCAGTGCTCCACCTGCCGTGTGCAGATCCTCGGCGATTACGAGAGCCTGCCGACCCCCGACAAGATGGAACAGACGACGCTGAGGCGCATCAATGCCGGCCCGGATGTGCGGCTCGCCTGCCAGCTGCGCCCGAACCGCGATGTCGCGGTGGCGCCGCTGCTGGTGCCGGCGCTGGAGGCCGCCCTCCCCGTCAACAGCCAGGAGACCAGCCCCGGCCGCGAGCGCGAGATCGCCGTGCTCTTCGTCGATATCCGCCATTTCACCACGCTGACGGAAACACGCCTGCCCTTCGACGTCGTCTTCCTGCTGAACCGCTATTTCGCCATCATCGGCAAGGCGGTGGAGCAGGCGGGCGGGCGGCTGGACAAGTTCATCGGCGACGGCGCCATGGCGCTGTTCGGCCTCAACACCGCGCCGGAGGAAGCCTGCCGCCAGGCGCTCAAAGCGGCTGCGGCGATCGTCGCCGAGATCGAGAAGCTCGCCGCCGAACTCGCCGAGGAACTGGCGCTGCCGCTGCGCATCGCGATCGGCATTCATACCGGTCCGGCCGTCGTCGGCACGATGGGCTACGGCCGGGTGCGCAGCATGACGGCGATCGGCGATACGGTGAATGTCGCAAGCCGGCTGGAAAGCGCGGCCAAGGAATTCGAAGCGGCGATCGTTATCTCCGAGCCGGTGGCGACGCTTTCCGGCGCCGATCTTTCCGGCATCGAAAGCCGTGACATCAGCGTGCGCGGCCGGGCGCTACCCTTGAAAGTCTACGTCATTCCGAAAGAGAAAGCGGCAGAACCGCTCGAAGGAAAAGACTGATGCCCGGCACACCCTGGCTGACCGCCAAATATTGGAGCCGCCGGCTGCGCAAAGCGCGCAATGCCGCGGCCTCGCGCTTCTTCGACACCCGCTTCGGCCGCCGGCTGCTGATCGAAAATATCGGCCCGCGCGTCGTCTCGATGACGGTCGATGCCGGCGACCATCTGATGACCTTTTCGCCTTCGGACTATATCGGCCGCAAGGTCTTCCGGAAGGGCCATTTCGAACGCGACGCCGTCGACCGGCTGATCGCCATCCTGCGCGAACGCGGTCTGCTCCGAAAGGATGCGACGCTGCTGGAGATCGGCGGCAATATCGGCACCCAGACCGTCTATTTCGCCTTGAGCGGCACCTATGCCGGGATCGTCAGCATCGAGCCGGACCCGCGCAACTTCCCGCTGCTTACCCTCAACATCAGCCAGAACCGGCTGGAGGAAAAGGTCCGCCTCGTCAACTGCGCCGCCGGCGAGCGCGAAGGCGAGATCGACTTCTTCCTCAACCGCAACAATCACGGCAAGAGCAGCGCCATCCGCCAGAGCCCGACCGACAAGAAGATCAGCGTGCCGGTGAAGCCGGTGTCCGCAATTCTAGCCGACCTCTCGATCGACCCTGAAGCAATCGGTCTCGTCTGGATGGATATCGAAGGCTACGAGCCGATCGCCTGCCGCTCGATGCAGCCCCTGCTTTCCCGCCGCGTGCCGCTCCATATGGAGTTCACGCCGCTGTTCTACGGAGCCGAGGGCACGAGAGCCTTCATCTCCATGCTCGCCGGCTATTACGAGGATTGCCTCGTCCTCTTCGAGGACCGCGAGGAGGAGATGAAGGTGCGGGATCTGCCGGGCCAGTTTGACCAGTATAATGTGTTGTTTTTGCCGTAGAGCGAATTTTGAACAGGCCGCAACGTATTGATGAAGAGCGGCCCAGATTGGGGTAAGCGTTATGGGCATCCGGACATTCCGCAATTGTTACAGATGTAGATGCTGCTGGCACCATAACAAGATCCGAATACGCAAGCGATTACGGCATTAAATCATCAAACCGGGGATAGACACAATATAAATGATTTAACCTCCTCAAGATCGTTACTACAACTGGGGAGAATCTAGGTTTTGACAATGATAATTGCGAATTTACTCAAGATCACCTCAGCAATTATTGTTGGAGCGTTCGCAGGATATTTTTTTAAAGCTTACCTTTATCATAGGACTGCAGAATACCCAAAATGCATCATTGCTGACAACGGAGCACTAAAGTCTGCGACCGGCGGGCCAGTTATCGAAGTTGGAGAAATTCCCGACGCCGTTATGGTTGGGTACATTTTCGACAAAACCTGTGGGGCAGATCCCGTGATCGATCAAACGATAGCTCTCGCTTATCTTCAACAAGGCGGAAGGGTTTCCTTGAAAGAGACCGCGATAATATTATCGGAATCAAGAGCCCGCGGGTACGTTGCCTTGCAATCCCTTATAGAAAATACTGAAAGGCAACATTCTGCCGAACCGTGAGCGACCCGGCCGCAATCGGTCTCGTCTGGATGGATATCGAAGGCTACGAGCCGATCGCCTGCCGCTCGATGCTGCCCCTGCTTTCCCGGCGCGTGCCGCTCCACATGGAGTTGACGTCGCTGTTCTACGGAGGGCACGAGAGCCTTCATCTCCATGCTCGCCGGCTACTATGAGGATTGCCTCGTGCTCTTCGAAGACCGCGAGGAGGAGATGAAAGTGCGGGATCTGCCGGGGGAATTTGATCAATATAACGTGCTGTTTCTGCCGTAGAGGCGGCTTCGGAGCCTCCCGCCTGCGCCCCATGCGCTAACGTATCAGCAAAATACTGCCTGCGGCCCGCCCCGACTCCAATTCGATATGCGCTGTTGCAACATCTGCCAGGCTGAATTCGGCAGCGATCTGGCAGACGATCCCTGCCTCCATGGCCTGAACTGCCGCCTGCGCCGCCTCGCGGTATCTTGCGACATCGGCGCACCAGGCCATGATGCTCGGGTGAGAGAGCGACTTGCCAGGCCGAAGCTCCTCGACCGGAACCGGCGGAACCGGCCCGGCGGCTTGCCCGATGGTAACAGCCATCCCGAAAGCCCGGACCGAACGAAGACTTTTGACCAGCATATCGCCGCCTATGCCGTCAAAGGCGACGTCAACGCCGTTGCCATTCGTGAGCCGTTGGACCTCGGCGACGATATCGGCCCCTCGCCCGACGATGAGATGATCCGCGCCGAAGGACTTGGCGAGCACTGCCTTTTCGGGCGTACTGACGGTGCCGATCACCGTGGCATCGAGCGACCTGGCCCAGCGAACGAGGATGCTCCCAAGCCCACCAGCGGCCGCATGGATCAAAATACGACTTCCGGCGCGAATATCGCACGTCTTCTTCAGCAGCATGTAGGTCGTCATGCCTTTGAGCAGCGAGCTCGCAGCCGTTTTCACCGAAACCGAGTCGGGAAGCCTGATCACTCTTTCAGCGGCAATGGTCCGTGCAATAGGCTCCGACCGGCGGTCCCGCATATGCCACCCGGTCGCCCTCCTTCAACTCCGTCACGTCAGGACCGACCGCTTCCACGACACCCGCGGCCTCGGCACCGATCACGGCCGGATAGGAGGGCATCGGATAGATGCCCTTGCGATGATAGACGTCCAGGAAATTGGTGCCGATCGCTTCATGACGAATTTTTACCTCGCCGCGACCGGGAGGAGCGGAACGATGATCCTGTACCTGAAACCGGCTGACGTCGCCTGGGGCGTTCAACATTATGATCTGATCTGTCATCGTTCGATCTCCTTGATGCGCATAGGCTAGCGGCTGGCCAAGCGCGTGAAAATTCCCTATTGATTCACAATGAATGGGAGAAAATTCACAAAACTCGATTGGGACGACCTGCGGCATTTTCTGGCGCTGGCGCAATCGGGGACGTTTCTCGGCGCGGCGAAGCAGCTCGGCGTCGAGCACGCGACGATAAGCCGGCGCGTCTCATCGCTTGAAGCAACGCTCGAACGCAAGCTCATCGACCGTCGCGGGCGGCGCATCATTCTCACTCTGGAAGGCGAGAAGGTTGCCAAGCATGCAGCTGTCATTGCCTTGCAGACTGCCGTGGTCGAGCAGATCGGTCGCAGCAGCGCGACGGAAGTGCGCGGCCATGTAAGGATCAGTGCCCCGCCCGCTCTTTCGAGCGTGCTTCTGGCAAAGCCGATCGTGGCGATGCGGAGAGATCATCCGGGTGTGCAGATTACGCTTGTTGGCGAGAAGCGATTTACGTCGTTGAACAGGCGCGAGGCGGACATCGCGATACGATTGTCAAGACCGGAAGATGGCGACTATTCGATCACCAAGCTCCAGGAGCTGACGTTCGACCTCTTCGCTTCGAAGCGTTACCTCGAAACCGTTGCGCCGTCCGAATGGACGTTTATCGGCTATGATGAAGCGATGAATTCCTCGCCGCAGCAATTGCGTCTCAACGAGGTGGCCGCCGGCCGCCAAATTGCGTTGAGATCATCCGTTCTGGAGTTCCAGGTTGCCGCCGCAAGGCTTGACGGGGGTGTCGTCATGCTGCCCGATTTCGCGGTCCCTTTCGATCTTCAGCGGATCGAAGGCGAACATGCTCTCGTACGGGAACTATGGTTGGTCGTGCACTCCGAGATCAAGGACCTTCCGTCTGTTCGTGTCGTCCTGGACGCGCTGAAGAGCGCGTTCAAAAAGAAGCCTCATGCCGACCCGCCCCGTTTGTCCGAGTAGATCAACGATATCGGCGAGGGCCGGAAGGTCGACGTGCTCGCTTCGCCGCATCGGCAGGCATGGCAACGACGCGGCGACATCCTCACGGGGCATGGGCGCTGCGTGCGCTATTCACGGCAGCGGAACCGGCGTGTCGGCGAGTGTTCTGAGATAGGCGATTACATCAAGCCGATCGGCTTCCTCAGGCGCGCCACGGATTTCCATGTCGACGCCAGGCGTTGTCAAAGTGGGACCCGCGAGAAATATGTTGAGGTCCTCATACGTCCAGGACCCCTCCCAAGCCGACAGCGTTTTGGAGTAGCCGTCGAACTTGGTCGAGGCCTTGTCGCGCCCGACGACATTCCACAGGCTCGGTCCCCTGGTCGGTCCACCTTGCGCACGGGTGGCATGACAGGAGGAGCAGTTGGGCGCAAAGAACGCCGCGCCCCTTGCCGGGTCGCCGTTCGCCAGCTTCGTGGAAATCGGCGCGGGTTTCAGAATGGTGACGCCGTGCGCCAGCAGATAGGCGGCGATATCGGCATGATCGTCGTGTTTGGCGAGGTGGTAGGCCGTGACAATGGCCGGCAGACGGGCGGGGTCGCCCCGGATCCAGACGGCATTGACGTCTGCCCCGGCTTCCACGAGCAGCTTGACACAATCCAGACAGCCGTTCGCGACCGCGAAGTGCAGCATGCGCTCGCCCCTTGCTGCGGCATTCGGGTCAGCGCCATGCGCCAACAACAGCCGCACGAGGTCGACGGCGTTCGTCAGGACAGCGCCGGTCAGCGGCAGGCCCATCGCCGACGGATTGTTCACACCCGCCCCGCGCTCGATCAGCAATTCCACGACTTCGGAATGGCCACTACGAATTGCCAGGAAGAGAGGCGTGGCGCCTTTGTCCTGCTCCTCGATGTCGGCGCCGGCATCGAGTGCCGCCGCGATCGCGGTCAGGTCGCCGCTCTTGACCGCCTCGTGAAGCGGACCGCCTTGGGCGGTTACAACAGCACTCAAATAGATGAGAAGGCTTCCGATCAGCTCACGCATCTGGCTCTCCCCCGGCCAATACGGTGATCGACAATGATATACCCGATCACACCCACTGGCCAGTTCGCAGTGTGCCTATGGCGCCAACCACTTTACCAGCGATTGATGGCAATGAACGCCGGCCAGCACGCCCGAGGCGGAGGCGAGTAGCGCGATCGGCTACGGCTTATTTCTGTGCTTTGTGAGGGGATAACTCCTCAAAGCAAGGAAATAACGGTCTTCCCTAACGTTGCTCAATGTCTTCGGGCAAGCCCCACCGCCCACTGACGACGCCATATAGCATCAGGAGAGACAAGGAGCCCATAAATCCGCTCCACGTGCAAGCAAACCAGATAGCGATGTACTCGACGGGACCGAACAGACTGACGCCAACTTCGCACTTTTGATTCGTACACTGTGAGGGAACATATGCCGCGCCATAAATGGCTAGCGATGCTGCAGCGAGCCCGCAGATGGCAAACAGCATCGCCTTCGCCCGAGAGAATTCCGGGTTACCGATGGACTTGATGCCGAGCCTCCGCATTAAAAACAGCGAAAAACATAAACATGGGACTATTGTTGCCAATACCGCAGCCAATATCGAAATTGGCGTCCTGCTGAAATAGATCACAGAAATGTTGGCATAGAGATACGCCAAAATAGGGACGCTCGTGACCGCGGAAAACCAAGTCCTTGGGTTTTCGCGAAACATGATCCAAAGACTGCCAAGTGCAAAAAGCACAGGTATCGGACGAAAATGCCAACTCGAGAGCAACGTCAACAAGGCACACCTGCGGTTATACGGTCTTGACGTTCAGGCTTAAGGTACCGCAGTCGCTACCCAACAACACCTACGTCCTCCGATAAAGAAAATACCGCCCTTCCTTGATCCCCTCCGGCAGCGGCAACGCCACCAGTTCCTCATGCTCCAGCGGCAAGCCGCTGACGGCGATGCCGTTTGGGGCCAGCACGCCGGCCATCAGCTGCGGCAGCCAGGTGAGCGTCACGGCGTCGATCTCGTCATGGCCGGTGCCGATATCGGCATGGGCGAGCGCTGCGCCGATGCCGAGGAAGGCCTGGCCGGACTCGCGGATATTACCGGTCACCATGTCTTGCGCCGCTGGCGTCGAGGCCGAATAGGAGCGGACCTCCCAGTCGAAGGCGATAATGCGGCGGCCGGGGAAATTTTCGCGCAGATGATCATAGGTGCGGCCGTTGCCGAGACCGAATTCCAGCACCGGGCCTTCGATTTCGCCGACCAGATCGATGATCGCGTTCAAAATGTCGCGCTGCGCCGTCAACCGGCGAATGAAGCTGTCGAGGCGACTCATCTAATCCATATCCGTCATGAAAAATCGTGAGCGCGTGCTAACACATGAAACCTTGCCAAGTCGATTGCCGTAAATGGGAAATGGCGTTGCAGTGGCAACATGGGTCTGTGCTAAGCTGGATGACATGAAAACCGTGACCGACGAAGAATTCTTTGCCGCCGTGCCGCTGTTCAGCGCCTTCGAGGGCGTGACTGACGCCGCCAATTACCGGCCGCTGCCGGATGGGTGGGTGCTGGCGCTTGCCGATATCGTCGGATCGACGCAGGCGATCGCCGGCGGCCGGTACAAGGACGTCAACATGGCGGGCGCCAGCGTCATTTCGGCTGTCCTCAATGCCGTCGGCAAGGGCGATTATCCCTTCGTCTTCGGCGGCGACGGCGCGCTGATCGCGCTTCCCGGCTCGCTGGAGCAGGCGGCGCGCGAGGCCCTTGCCGCCGTGCAGGTCTGGGTCGAGGAAGATCTCGGCCTGATGCTGCGCGTCGCCATCGTTCCGGTCACTGAGACCCGCGCCGAGGGTTTTGACGTGCGCGTCGCACGATACTCGGCAAGTCCGCATGTCACCTATGCGATGTTCTGGGGCGGCGGCACCAGCTGGGCGGAGAGACAGATGAAGCTCGGCCATTACGCCGTCGCGCGCGCGGCGGCCGGTACACGCCCCGATCTCACCGGCCTCTCCTGCCGCTGGAGCCCGATCGATGCGCAGAACGGCGAGATCGTCTCGATCATCGCGGTTCCCGGCGAAGGCCGGCCGGGGGAAGAATTCCGCGACCTCGTCAACGGCATCGTCGCCATCACCGGCGAGCAGAACCGCGGCAGCCATCCGGTGCCGGCCGAGGGCCCGAATTTCGCCTTCTCGTTGCACGGCATCAATCGCGAGGCCAAGGCGACTGCGCCCGCCGGCCGGCGGTTGCGGCAGAAACTCATCATCGTCCTGCAACTCGCCATCACCGTCGTCTTCCACCAGCTCGGCATTCCGCTCGGCCGCTTCGATGCGCGCCGCTACAAGCGCGACGTCGCCGGCAATTCCGATTTCCGCAAATTCGACGACGGGCTGAAGATGACGGTCGATGTCGACGCCGAACACCTGAAACGCATCGAGACGCTGCTGGAAGCGGCGCGGGCCAAGGGCGTCGCCCGCTACGGCCTGCATCGGCAGGCCTCGGCGCTGATGACCTGCTTCGTGCCGACGCCTATCTCGCGCGACCACATGCATTTCATCGACGGCGCGTCAGGCGGCTATGCGGTGGCCGCCAGCCGGATGACCGGCAAATCGCTTTCCGGCGTTGCCGTCACGCCTTGATGACGTGATCAGCCGAAAGGCCGAGCCGGTTGAAAACGTTGCGGGTGTCGATGATCAGCGCAGCGCCTTTTGCCAGCGCCGCATAATCGACACTGTCATGGTCGGTGGCGACCAGCAGCGCGTCGTAGCCGGCGATAGTATCAGGCGTCAGCGCCACCGACCGGCGGCCCTTCAGCGCCTGGTATTCACGTGTCGGCGGGATCTCGGCGACGAAGGGGTCGTGATAATCGGCCCGTCCGCCGCGTTCCTCGATGATCTCGATCAGCCGCAGCGACGGGCTCTCTCTTATATCCGCGACGTTCTTCTTGTAGGCGAGCCCGATCACCAGCACCTTGCTGCGGCTCAGCGCCTTGCCGGCGCGGATGTCGAGGGCTTCGGCAAGCTTGCCGACGACATAACGCGGCATCGCCGAATTGATCTCGCCGGCAAGCTCGATGAAGCGGGTCGGCAGCTCGTATTCGCGCGATTTCCAGGTGAGGTAGAAGGGGTCGATCGGGATGCAATGACCACCGAGGCCGGGCCCGGGATAGAAGGGCATGTAGCCGAAGGGTTTGGTCTTGGCCGCATCGATCACTTCCCAGACGTCGATGCCCATCGCCGCATAGACGGTCTTCAGCTCATTGACGAGGGCGATGTTGACCGAGCGGAAGATGTTTTCGGTGAGCTTCACCGCCTCGGCCGTCGCATTCGAGGAGACGGGCACGACGGTTGACACCGCCGCACCGTAAAAGGCCTTCATCAGCGCCAGCGCCTCAGGCCCGTCGCCGGCGACGACCTTAGGGATGGTGGCGGTGTTGTAATGCTGGTTGCCGGGATCCTCGCGCTCCGGCGAGAAGCCGACGAAGAAATCCGAACCGGATTTCAGCCCGGTGCCTTCGAGAATGACCTTGACGATATCGTCGGTGGTGCCGGGATAGGTGGTCGATTCCAGCGCCACAAGCTGGCCCGGGCGCAAGTGCGCGGCGATCGACCGTGACGTCGCCTCGACGAAGGAGAGGTCGGGATCGCGGTGTTTGGTGAGCGGCGTCGGCACGCAGATGATGATGACGTCGCAGGCGGCAAGACCGGCGAAATCAGTGGTCGCCTGGAAGCGTCCCGCCTCGATCTCGGCGGCAAGGGCTGCGTCGCTGACCGCGTCGATATAGGAGCGGCGGGCATCAAGCGCCACCATCTTGGAAGGGTCGATGTCGAAGCCGGTGACCGCAAAACCGCTGCGCGCCACCGCGATTGCCAGCGGCAGGCCGACATAGCCGAGCCCGATGACGCCGGCGCGCGCCGCGCGGGTTTCGATCTTCTGCAAAAGCGTGTCGAAGGTGGAGGTGGACAAAGCGGGATCTTTCAAACGGGGAAGAGGAAGCTGATCTAATGCATGATCGCGGTGAATTAAACCCGGGGCCTCTTCTCCCCGGCGGCTATAGTGTCGGTTGGCGACCAAGACCCCTCCCCACCCCCCCACAAGGGGGCGGGGCTAACCTGCGGCAGCGATCTACCCTCTTTCAACCTAAGCGTTCTCGGCGTTGATTTTTTTGCGAACGATGCGGCAGGTTAAGCCCCTCCCCCTTGTGGGGAGGGGTTGGGGAGGGGCCTTGGGCTCTCAAAGATCCCTACCCAGGTGTGGCCGAAATGCCCCGGCACAATCCTTTGTTGCAACTTGAGCGCACAAAAAAATCCCGATCCCATTGTTTCGCACTTGCAGCATCCCTATTTTGACTTTTGATAATGAACCACCGTGAAAGGACAACCCGTCCGGTCCTCCGATACGGGGAGCAGAGGGGTGCCGCTGTCGGGCTCTCGGCAGATCGTTGACAAATAATACCGCTCGTACATCCTGAATTCCTTGTGACCTGCGCATGAAAATGTGCCGGCCGAGGGAATTTTTTCTCTGGGATGGCGTGGCTTATGAGGATCATACCGAGAATGAGCACGATCGAATCCAGCGTCTCCTCCATCCTGTTGGACCGGGTCGCTGAATGGCTGACGAACTCTTCGCTGGCCGGGGACGAGTTAGAAAATATCGTGCGCGGCTTCTGCGAACGGCTTGCCTCCGCCGGTCTGCCGATTGCCCGCGTGCATCTGACTTTTTCGATGCTGCATCCGCTCTATGACGCTTTGAGCTTCACCTGGCGGCGCGCCAGCGGCGTCACCATCGAGGGCTTCCGCATGCCGGCCGGGCAGAAGCCGGACCGCTTTCTGCAGAGCCCTTATTATTACCTGCTCGACAACAATTTGCAGCACATCCGCCGCCGGCTGATGCAGGAAGGACCGGTCGAATTCCCGATCTTCGAGGACCTGCGCAAGGACGCCATCACCGACTACCTCGCCTTCGTGCAGCCTTTTCGCGACGGCTCGGTGCAGGGCATGATGGGGTCCTGGTCGACCGACCACCATAACGGCTTTTCCGACGACATGATCGAAGCACTGCTGAAGATGCAGAACCATCTGGCGGTCGCCGCCAAGATGGCCGTGCTCGGCAAGCTCGCCAACAACATGCTGACCACCTATCTCGGCGGCGATGCCGGCAAGCGGGTGCTGAACGGCCAGATCCGCCGCGGCGACGGCGAGACGATCCGTGCCGCACTCGTCATGGGCGACATGCGCGAATCCACCATGTATGCCGAAAAGGAAGGCCGCCAGGCCTATATCGACACGCTGAACCAGTTCTTCGACGCGATCGCCGCCCCCTTCAACCGCAATGGCGGCGAGATCCTGAGCTTCCTCGGCGACGGCTTCCTCGCCGTCTATCCCTGCGGGCGCCACAAGGACCCGTCGAAAATCGCCTGCGAGGCAGCCCTTTCCGCCGTCCATCAGGCGCAGGCGCGGGTCGCCGAGCTCAACCGGGACCGCGAGTCAAAAGGCCTGAGCAAGGTCGGATACGGCATCGGCCTGCATGTCGGCAACGTCATGTTCGGCAATGTCGGCCTCAAGGACCGCCTGACCTTCTCCGCCTTCGGCTCGGCGGTCAACGAAGTGCAGCGGCTGCAGGTCCTGACCAAGAAATACGGCCGCGAGGTCGTTGCCAGCCAGGCATTCGCCGGTTATTGCGGCGGCGAATGGACGACGCTCGGCGAAGAGAAACTGCGCGGCATCCGCCAGAAGGTGACGGTGCTGCAGCCGCGGGCGCCGGCCCCCGCGATCAACGTCGAAGATGGCTTCCGCGAGGCTGTTCAGAACGGGCTTTCCGAGGCCGAACAGGTCATTCTTCTGCACCGTGACGCGAAGAAGCACGTCGAGCGGACAACCGTGGAGAAGTTTATCCAGTAAAAGCGCGAACCTCTGCCAAAATTTTACGCGTCTCGCCTGGGGAACTTCGGCGGGATGCTACGGTTTTCCCTGGATTGTCATCTGCTAGACACCCCGTTTGCGGTACGATAGTGTGCCTTAACGGGAACACAGAAGACTGGGGAATTTCATTGGTATGGCGTCTGCAGCCGATTTGTTGCGTATTGAAAATCTCGACGTCTCCTTCTCGGTTTTCGGCGACCGGCTGCGTGTCGTAAAGGAAGCCAATCTTCGCATTCTTCCGGGCAAGGTCACCGCTCTCGTTGGCGAATCCGGCTCCGGCAAATCGGTGATCAGCCAGTCGGTGATGGGCATCCTGCCCAATCCGGCCAGAGCCTCCGGCCGCATCCTTTTCACCGATCCGCTGGACGGCAGCACGACCGATATTCTGTCGCTTTCGCGCGACAGCGAGGAAATGCGCGATCTGCGCGGCCGGCGCATGGCGACGATCTTCCAGGAGCCGATGACCTCGCTCTCGCCGCTGCACACCGTCGGCAACCAGATCAGCGAAGTGCTTTTGATCCATACCGAGATCGACAAGCAGGAAGCGCGGGAGAAGACCGAGGAGATGCTCGGCCTCGTCGGCTTTACCAATCCGCACCGCACCTACGACATGTATCCGTTCGAATTGTCCGGCGGCATGCGCCAGCGCGCGATGATCGCCATGGCGCTGATCTGCAAGCCGGCGCTGCTGATCGCCGACGAGCCGACGACGGCACTCGACGTGACGATCCAGGCGCAGATCCTCGAATTGCTGCGTGACCTGCAAGCCAAGCTCGGCATGGCGATGCTGCTCATCACCCACGATCTCGGCATCGTCGCCAACATGGCCGACGAGGTGGTCGTCATCTATCACGGCGAGATCATGGAAGCCGGGCCGGTCGAGGCGATCTTCCGCAATCCGCAGCATCCCTACCTCAAGGCGCTGATGGCCGCCGTTCCGCATTTCGACATGAAACCCGGCGAGCGGCTGAAGGCGCTGCGCGACGTGCCGGTCAATCTCGAGACCCTCGTCGGCAAGAAGAAGCCGCTGCAGGCCGAAGCCCCGGGCACACTGCTTTCGGTCGCCAATCTTTCGAAGACCTACAAGACCCGCAAGCGCAGCCTGCTCGGCAAGCAGGAAGCCGCCGTCGTCCATGCCGTCGACGATGTCAGCTTCGACATCCGCCGCGGTGAATGCCTCGGCCTGGTCGGCGAATCCGGCTGCGGCAAGACGACGCTCAGCAAGATCCTGATGCGCGCCGTCACACCCGACAGCGGCTCGGTGGTGTTCAACGACGGCAAGGACGTGATCGACGTGCTTTCGGTGCGCGGCGAGGCACTGCAGGACATGCGCACCAAGATCCAGATGGTGTTTCAGGATCCGGTCTCCTCGCTCTCCCCGCGCATGACGGTGCGCAACATCCTCAGCGAACCGCTTGAAATTCACGACCGCGGCGACAGTGACGAGCGCAAGCGCAAGGTCGAAGGCTTGATGGCGGCGATCGGCCTCGACAAGCGTTACCTCAGCCGTTACCCGCACAGTTTTTCCGGCGGCCAGCGCCAGCGCATCGGCATTGCGCGCGCGCTTGCGCTCGGCCCGAAGCTCGTCATCCTCGACGAGCCGGTCTCGGCGCTCGACGTCTCCGTCCAGGCGCAGATCCTCAACCTATTGAAGGATCTGCAAAAGGAACTGGGGCTGACCTATCTGTTCATTTCGCACAATCTCGCCGTCGTCGATTATATGGCCGACCGCATCGCCGTCATGTGCAAGGGCCGCATCGTCGAAATCGCGCCGCGCGAGATCATCCTGCGCGATCCGGTGCATCCCTATACGAAATCGCTGCTCGCCGCCGTCCCCTTCCCCGATCTCGACCGGCCGCTCGATTTCAAGGCGCTCCGGGAAAACGGCGCCGCCGACAAGCAGAATTGGGGCGTAACCTTCACCGCCGAGCATGACGACGCCTCCGAGCTTGCCTATGCCGATCTCGGCGACGGCCATCTGGTGCGCGCCCGCAAAGGCGCCGATGCCAAGGAGTTGCGCTGATGGTGACGCGTCGCACTTTTCTCGGCGGCCTCGTCGGCGCGGCGATCGCGCCCGCCGTGCTTCGGGCCGAGCAGGCCGTCGAGCCTGAGTTTCTCAAGGAGCGCCTGGCTGCCGGCAGTCTGCCTGGTATGGCCGAGCGCATTCCCGCCCGCCCGCGCATCGTCAACCTGAAGGAGATGGGGCTCGAACCCGGCAGCTACGGCGGCACGGTGCGCACCATCATCGGCAGCCAGCGCGACATCCGCTTCATGACGATTTACGGCTATGCCCGCCTGATCGGCTACGACAAGCACCTGCAGTTCCAGCCGGATATCCTCGCCGGTTTCAGCTCGGAAGACGACACGGTCTTCACCTTCACGCTGCGCGAGGGCCATAAATGGTCCGACGGAGAGCCGTTCACGGCCGACGATTTCCGCTACTGGTGGGAAGACGTCATCCTCAACGACAAGCTGACGCCGGGCGGCGGCGCGCTGGAGCTTCGCCCGCATGGCAGCCTGCCGCGCTTCGAGATGCTCGATCCGCTGACGGTGCGCTATACCTGGGACAAGCCCAACCCGATGTTCCTGCCGACGCTGGCCGGCCCCATCCCGCTCGTCATCGTCGGTCCGGCGCATTATCTCAAGCAGTTCCATAAGAAGTTCCAGCCCGACCAGGCGAAGATGGAACAGATGATGCAGGCCAACCGCGTCAAGAAATGGCAGGACCTGCACATCAAGATGGCCCGATCCTACCGGCCTGAGAATCCCAACCTGCCGACGCTCGATCCCTGGCGCAACACGACGGCGCTGCCGGCCGAGCAGTTCGTCTTCGAGCGCAATCCGTTCTTCCACCGCGTCGACGAGACCGGCCGGCAGCTTCCCTATCTCGACCGGTTCATCCTCAACGTCTCCTCGTCGTCGATTATCGCCGCCAAGGCGGGCGCAGGCGAAGCCGACCTGCAGGCGACCGGCATCGACTTCAACGACTATACCTTTCTGAAAGAAGCCGAGAAGCGCTTCCCGGTGAAGGTCAATCTCTGGAAGGTGGCGCGCGGCTCGCGCATCACGCTGCTGCCGAACCTCAACTGCGCCGACGAGGTGTGGCGCGGCCTCTTCCGCGATGTGCGCCTGCGCCGCGCCTTGTCGCTGGCGATCGACCGGCATGAGATCAACATGGTCGCCTTCTACGGCTTGGGCACGCCGAGCGCCGACACCGTCCTGCCCGACAGCCCGCTGTTCAAGCAGGAATATGCCGATGCCTTCGTGAAATTCGATGCCGACGAGGCCAACCGGCTGCTCGACGAAATCGGCCTGACCAAGCGCGGCAGTGACGGGATCCGGCTGCTGCCGGACGGGCGGCGCGCCGAGATCACCGTCGAGACCGCCGGCGAGAGCAATCTCGATACCGACGTGCTGGAGCTGGTGCACGATCACTGGGCCAATATCGGCCTGGCGCTCTATACCCGCACCTCGCAGCGCGACGTCTTCCGCAACCGCGCCATGAGCGGCTCGATCATGATGTCGATCTGGTACGGCCTCGACAATGGCGTGCCGACGGCCGACATGTCGCCCTCGGGGCTGGCGCCGACCCTCGACGATCAGCTGCAATGGCCGCTCTGGGGCATGCATTACCTCTCCGCCGGCCAGGAGGGCACCGCACCGGACTTGCCTGAGGCCGCCGAATTGGTAGACCTGCTCAAACAATGGGGCTCGACGGCAAAATTCGAGGAGCGTCAGGTGATCTGGCACAAGATGCTGTCGCTCTATACCCAGCAGGTGTTCTCGATCGGCCTGATCAACAGCACACTGCAGCCGATCCTTCGCGCCGCCAAGCTGCAGAACCTGCCGGAGAAAGCCCTCTACGGCTTCGATCCCACCTCCTATCTCGGCATCTACATGCCGGATGCATTCTGGTACAAGGAGGCCTGAGGCGTGCTCAGATATATTCTCTGGCGCATCGCCGCCATGGTGCCGACGCTCTTCGTCATTTCGGCGCTGGTTTTCACCATCATCGAGCTGCCGCCGGGCGATTTCTTCGAAAGTCAGATCGCCGAGCTGCGCGCCTCCGGCGAGACCGCCAATCTCCAGGAAATCGAGGAGATGCGCCAGCAATACGGCTTCGACAAGCCGGAGATCGTGCGCTATTTCTACTGGGTCGGCGGCATGCTGCACGGCGATTTCGGCTATTCCTTCGAATACCAGATGCCGGTTTCCGACGTGGTCGGCGAGCGGCTGTGGCTGACGATCCTCGTCTCTTTCACGACCATTTTGCTCACCTGGCTGATCGCCTTTCCGATCGGCATCTATTCGGCCACGCATCAGTATAGCTGGAGCGATTACGGGCTGACCTTCCTCGGCCTGCTCGGCATCGCCGTCCCGAACTTCATGCTGGCGCTGATCCTGATGTATTTCGCCAATATCTGGTTCGGCATCTCGATCGGCCATCTGATGGACCAGCAATATATCTCGGCGCCGATGAGCTGGGAGAAGGCGCGCTCGATCCTCTCCCACCTGTGGATTCCCGTCATCATCGTCGGCACGGCGGGCACCGCCGGCATGATCCGGCGGCTGCGCGCCAACCTGCTCGACGAGATGCAGAAGCAATATGTGACGACGGCGCGCGCCAAGGGCCTGCATCCGATGCGGGCGCTGCTCAAATATCCGCTGCGCATGGCGCTCAACTTCTTCGTCGCCGATATCGGCTCGATCCTGCCGTCGATCATTTCAGGCGCCGAGATCGTCGCGATCGTGCTGTCGCTGGAGACGACCGGGCCGATGCTGATCAAGGCGCTGCAAAGCCAGGACATGTATCTCGCCGGCTCCTTCCTGATGTTTTTGGCCTTCCTCAACGTCATCGGCGTTTTGATCTCCGACATCGCGCTCGGCTTCCTCGATCCCCGCATCCGTCTGCAAGGCAGGAGCACCAAATAATGTCGCCCCTTCCCGCACCCGGCGCGCCGCTTCCGCACTACGTCTCGACCGCGCCCTTCGACCCCCTGGCGACCGAGACCATGACGGCGGCGCAATCGCGCATCCATCTCGCCTCGCAGAAGCAGCTGATGTGGTGGAAGTTCAAGCAGCACCGGCTGGCCTTGATTTCCGGCATCTTTCTTGCCGCCGTCTACCTGATGATCCTGATCGTCGAATTCCTGGCGCCCTACGGCCTGCACACGCGCAATGTCGACTTCATCCATGCGCCGCCGCAACAAATCCATTTCTTCGACAAGGGCAATTTCGTCGGTCCCTTCGTCTACGGCCGCAGCATGACGCTCGATCTCGACACGCTGCATCGCGTCTATACCGACAGGCCGAACGACGTGCAGCCGATCCGTTTCTTCTGCCGCGGCGATGCCTATAAATTCTGGGGCCTTGCCGCCTCGAACTATCATCTGGTCTGCCCGGCGATCGGCGGCCAGATGTTCCTGCTCGGGACCGACCGGCTCGGCCGCGACGTGCTGTCGCGCATTCTTTACGGCGCGCGCATATCGCTGACGATCGGCCTGATCGGCATTTCGATCAGCTTCCTGCTCGGCATCGTCATCGGCGGCCTTGCGGGCTATTGGGGCGGCATTTTCGATCTCGTCGTCCAGCGCCTGATCGAAGTGCTGCAATCGCTGCCGAGCCTGCCGCTCTGGATGGCGCTGGCCGCGATCATGCCGGTGACCTGGAGCCCGATCGTCATCTATTTCGGCATCACCGTCATTCTCGGCATCATCGACTGGACCGGGCTAGCGCGTGCCGTGCGCTCCAAGTTGCTGGCGCTGCGCGAGGAGGATTACGTCCAGGCGGCGCAGCTGATGGGCGCCAGCACGCCGCGCATCATCGGCCGGCATCTGGTGCCGGGCTTCATGTCGCATCTCATTGCCTCGGCGACGATTTCGATCCCCGGCATGATCCTCGGCGAGACCGCGCTCTCCTTCCTCGGCCTCGGCCTTCGCCCGCCGATCACCAGCTGGGGCATTCTGCTGACCGAGGCAAAAAGCGTCAGCGTCATCGCCTTTTATCCTTGGCTGCTCTATCCGATCATTCCTGTTGTTCTTGTCATTTTGGCGTTCAACTTTCTGGGAGACGGCTTGCGTGATGCGGCAGATCCCTACAAATAGCAGAAAACCCGGCGGCGCCTCATGGCACCGCCCCCGCCACGTGGCCTCCGGACGGTGGGGGTACTAACGCATGTTGTTCACCCCGGAGGGAACACCCATGGCCAGACGTCTCGAAGATGCGCGCATCCTCATGTACAGCCACGACACCTTCGGCCTCGGCCATCTCAGGCGCTGTCGTGCCATTGCCCATGCGCTGGTCGAGGATTATCGCGGCCTCAACATCCTGATCATTTCGGGTGCGACGATCGCCGGCGCCTTCGATTACCGCGCCCGCGTCGACTTCGTGAAGATCCCGAGCGTCATCAAGCTGCGCAACGGCGAATATACCTCGCTTGCCAGCCATATCGACCTGCACGAGACGCTGAAGATGCGCGAATCGAGCATTCGCCACACGGCCGAAACCTTCCAGCCCGACATTTTCATCGTCGACAAGGAGCCGATGGGACTGAAGGGCGAGGTCGAGGATACGCTCGCCTATCTCAAGGCCCGCGGCACGGTGCTGGTGCTCGGCCTGCGCGAGGTCATGGACGCGCCGCATCTGCTCGAGGCCGAGTGGAAGCGGAACGGCATCATGCAGAAGATCGACCAATATTACGACAGCGTCTGGGTCTATGGCCCGCCTGACTTCTACGATCCTTTGATCGGTCTCGACGTGCCCGCGAGCCTGCGCCGGAAGATGGATTTCGTCGGCTTCCTGCAGCGCAGCGTCTCCAAGGGCAAGACCTCGATCAACGCCCGCAAGGACAATTACCTGCTCGTCACCACCGGCGGCGGCGGCGACGGCTCCGATCTCGTTCACGACGTGATGAACGCCTACGAGGCCGATCCGACGCTGACGCAGAAGGCGCTCGTCGTGCTCGGGCCCTATATGCCGGCCGTCGAGCGCGCCAAGCTGGTGCAGAAGGGCGAAGCCATTCCCTATATCGAGGTGATCGAGTTCGACAACCACATGGAAGAGCTGATCGACGGCGCCACCGGCGTCGTCGCCATGGGCGGCTACAACACCTATTGCGAGATCCTTTCCTTCGACAAACCGGCCCTCATCGTGCCGCGCGTCAAGCCGCGCGAGGAACAGCTGCTGCGCGCCAAGCGCGCCAGCGAGCTCGGCCTCGTCGACATGCTGCTGCCGGAACAATCGGTTGATCCCACCATCATGGCCGAGGCGCTGAAGCGCCTGCCCTCGCGCCTGCCACCGTCGAAGAGCGGCAGCAATATGCATCTCGAAGGGCTCGACCACATCTCGCAGACGGTCGGCCGATGGATCGACGGCCGCGCCAGCCACCTTTCCCTCGTCGCGGAATAGGGCACAGCCTTTGCCGCCACGCCGCAAGATTCTCGTCGTGCTGAAAGGCTATCCCCGCCTTTCGGAAACCTTCATCGCCCAGGAGTTGCTCGGCCTGGAAAGGGCCGGCTTCGACCTGACGCTGATCTCGATGCGCCGGCCGACCGACAAGAAGCGCCATCCCGTGCATGACGAGATCAAGGCGCGCGTCGTCTACCTGCCGGAATATCTGCACGAGGAGCCGATCCGGGTGCTGAAAGGCCTCGTCGCCGGTTTCTCCAGACCCGGCTTCAAGGCGCTGTTCAAACGTTTCCTCGCCGATCTCAAGCGCGACCTCTCCCGCAACCGCTTCCGCCGTCTCGGCCAGGCGCTGGTGCTGGGGCGCGAATGGCCTGATGGCGGCGAATGGCTGCATGCCCATTTCATCCATACGCCGGCTTCGGTGACGGAATATGCCAGCATCCTCACCGGCACGCCCTGGACCTGTTCGGCGCATGCCAAGGACATTTGGACGTCGCCCGATTGGGAGCTGCAGGAAAAGCTCGGCAGCGCCCGCTGGGCCGTCACCTGCACCAGGACGGGCTATGAGCACATGCGCACGCTGACGTCGCGCAAGGATGCGGTGCATTTAAGTTACCACGGTCTCGATCTCGCCCGTTTCGGCCACTTTGCCGGCGAGCGTTCGCAACGGACCGGCGACAGCCCGGACGATCCCGCCCTCATCCTGAGCGTCGGCCGCGCCGTCGAGAAGAAGGGCTACGACGTGCTGCTGCGCGCGCTCGCCCTGCTGCCTGCCGATCTGCACTGGCGCATGGATCATATCGGCGGCGGCGAGGCGCTGGCGAAGCTGAAGGCGCTCGCCAGCGAACTCGGCCTCTCCCACCGCATCGTCTGGAAGGGCGCCATGGCGCAGGAGGACGTGCTCGATCATTACCGCCGCGCCGACCTCTTCGCGCTGGCCTGCCGGATCGCCGCCAACGGCGACCGCGACGGCCTGCCGAATGTGCTTGTCGAAGCCTCGAGCCAGCGACTGGTCTGTGTTTCCACGACGGTATCCGGCGTGCCGGAACTCTTGAAGGACGGCGAAAACGGCCTCGTCGTGCCGCCCGAGGATCCGGCGCTGCTGGCGAAGGCCCTGACGGCGGCGGTCCGCGACCCGGCCTTGCGCAAGCGCCTCGGCGATGCCGCCGAAAAGCGGGTGCGCGACGATTTCGACTATCACTCCAGCATCCGGCAGCTCAGCGGCCTGTTCGAGGCCGAATGGCAGAAGGCGTCATGACGGCACCGCGTATCTTCTTCTACGTCCAGCACCTGCTCGGCATCGGCCACATCGCCCGCGCCAGCCGCATCGCCAACGCGCTCGTCAAGGATGGTTTCGACGTCACGGTGGTCACCGGCGGCCTGCCGGTGCCGGGTTTTCCCGGCGACGGCGTCAAGACCGTGGCGCTGCCGGCGGTCGTCGCCAGCAATGCCGGGTTTTCCGGCCTCGCCGATGCCGATGGCCGGCCAGCGGGCGAAGAATTCCTCAATGCCCGCCGCGATCTGCTGCTTGAGGCCTTTCATGCCGCCAGGCCCGATGTCGTCATCATCGAAGCCTTCCCCTTCGGCCGGCGGCAGATGCGCTTCGAACTGCTGCCGCTGCTGGCGGCGATCGACACGGCCGAACCGCGGCCGAAGCTCCTCAGTTCGGTGCGCGACATCCTCCAGGAAAACCGCAAGGCCGGCCGCGACGCGGAGACCGCGGCACTGGTCAGGGCGCATTTCGATGCCGTGCTCGTCCACGGCGATCCCGGCTTCATCAGGCTGGAGGACACTTTTCCGCTGACGGCTGAGATTGCCGACAGGCTGCGCTACACCGGCCTCGTCGCCGCGCCGCCGGCGCCGGAACCGAGCGAAACCTTCGACATTATCGCATCGGCGGGCGGCGGCGCGGTCGGCGCCGCGCTGATCGGCGCGGCGAAAGAGGCGGCAGCCCTGCTGCCGGCCGATCTTCGCTGGCTGCTGATAGCAGGCCCGAACCTGCCGGAGGCCGATTTCGCCGCGCTGTCGCAGGACGTCGCCCCAAACGTGACGCTGGTGCGTTTCCGCAAGGATTTTCCCTCGCTGCTGCTCGGCGCGAAGGTTTCGATCTCACAGGCCGGCTACAACACGGTCGGCGACCTCCTGCGCAGTCAATGCCGGGCGATCCTCATTCCCTTTGTCGCCGGCGGCGAGACCGAGCAGACGGTGCGCGCCGAACGGCTGCTGGCGCTTGATCTCGCCGATATCCTGCCGGAAACGGGACTGACATCAGGCCATGTCAAGGAAGCCGTCGAAAAGGCGCTCGCAGCACCAGGGCGCGGCGCGGTATCACTCGATCTCGATGGGGCGGAGAAAACCGCCGGCATCATCCGTTCCATGCTGACCGGCAATTGAAAGCTTTGAGGATTTCGATGGGCGCCCGCGGTTAATGTAGCGGGCGCACGGCTTCGGCAAAGGCCCGGCAAATCTCATCCTGCCACTATCTGGCAGCAGCAAGCCTGTATAAGCTTACCTCATGTCTCGTTCCGAACGCCTCCTCGACCTTCTCCAGGTTTTGCGCCGCCACCGCCGGCCGGTCAGTGGCGGGGTGCTGGCCGACGAGATCGGCGTCAGCATCCGCACCCTCTATCGGGATATCGCCAGCCTTCAGGCCCAGGGCGCCGCTATCGAGGGCGAACCCGGCGTCGGTTATGTGCTGAAACCGGGATTTCTGCTGCCGCCGCTGATGTTTCCGCCTGAGGAAATCGAAGCGCTCGTGCTCGGCTCCCGATGGGTCGCGGACAGAGGGGACGATCACTTACGCGATGCGGCGCGAAATGCGCTGGCGCGGATCGCCGCCGTGTTGCCGCCCGAATTGCGCGACGCATTGGAGGCCTCCGCCCTCCTGGTGGGGCCAGGCGTCAAACTCCCTGTCGACTCGGTCGATCCGGCCCTGCTGCGCAAGGCGATCCGCACCGAACGCAAGCTTTCCCTGTCCTATAGCGACGGCTCCGGCGTGGCGTCGGAGCGTGTGGTGTGGCCCTTCGCGCTTGCCTTTTTCGACCAGGTGCGCCTCCTCCTCGGCTGGTGCGAACTCCGTCAGGATTTCCGCTCGTTTCGCACGGATCGGATCGTTCATGCGCAAGTGCTCGACGCGCGCTATCCCAAGCGCCGGCAGACGCTGCTGAAACAATGGCGGGAGATCCAGGGAATATCGCATCGAGACGTATGATACTGCCAGAATTTGGCAGTGTCTGGTCATAAGGTTCTGCTGTCCAACGAACAAGGAGACCCTTATGATCGCCAGCAACAGCATTCTTCTCTACGTGACCGACGCGCCGGCGAGCGCCCGCTTCTACGCCAAGCTGCTCGGCAAGGAGCCGGTGGAAGCGAGCGAGACCTTCGCCATGTTCATCTTGGCCTCCGGCCTGGGGCTCGGTCTCTGGGGCAAGGCGGGCGTCGAGCCCGCGCCGGCAGCGGCGGGCGGCGGCTCCGAAATTGGGTTCAAGGTCGCCGCCACCGACATGGTCGATGCGACCCACGCCGACTGGCAGGCCAAGGGCGCGAATATCGTCATGGCCCCGACCGATCTCGATTTCGGCCGAAGCTTCGTCGCCGCCGATCCTGATGGGCATCGTCTGCGCGTCTACACCGTGACGGAGGTTTGAGCCATGGCCAAAGCCTGGATCGCCGTCGCCTCCGCAGAGCATGTGCGCATCGGCCGTCAAGCCGGCTTCATGCAGGTCTGCCACGGCAAGGCGTCACCCCTCAGGCGGATCACGCCCGGGGATCGCGTGATCTATTATTCGCCCACCGTGGTCTTTGGCGGCAAGGACCGCCTTCAGGCTTTCACTGCGATCGGCATGGCCCGCGACGACGCGCCTTACCAGGTGGAGATGGAAAGCGGTTTCAGGCCCTGGCGGCGGGATGTCGATTGGCAGCCTGCGCAGGAAACCCCGATCCGGTCGCTGCTCGGCCGGCTCGCCTTCACCAGGGTCGGCCCCAATTGGGGCTATCAGCTCCGCTTCGGTTTGTTCGGCATCGGCGACGAGGATGCCGATATGATCGCGGAAGCGATGAGCCATGCCGATCCGAATAGCATGCTTCGCGACGTCGCGGCGTGAACCCGACCGCCCGGACCCATGACCGGCCCCCGGATTTTTCCGGGGGCTTCTTTGCGCGCAGCGCCGATCCCGGCAAGATTGCGGACCGGCTCGGGGATAAAATTATCCAGCAATTGCAAGCCTTACCGCCTCCTTTGCGCGTCTTTTCAGACGCGCGGCGCTGTAATCCAAAAATCCTGTGATATAAGCAATGTTCCGGCGAGAATCGGCACGTCTGCAGCCGGTCGCTTCGCCTTGTATTCATTGCGATATCGGCGGTCCGGCTGCATGGTCCTGTTCTCAGACTTCCTCCCCATCCCGGCCCCCGGAATTTCCCAGCACGCTGACGGTTAAGCCATGGAAAAAAGCCTCGCCCGCTACATCTGGAAGAACACGCGGCTGCAGCAGCTGTGGATTCTGGCTGTCGTCGCCGCCTCGATGGTGCCCTATTTCCTGTCCTTCGATCTGCCGAAGCAGATCGTCAACGGACCGATCCAGGGCGACGGTTTCGAAGGTCCGGGCGCAAGACAGACCTTCATGCACATCGCCTACGACATTCCGCTGATCGGCCATGTCGAATTCTTTCAAGGCTTGCAGCTCAACCGGTTCCAGATGCTGATGGCGCTCAGCCTGGTGTTTCTGGCGCTGGTGGTGCTGAACGGCCTCTTCAAGTTCTATATCAACACCTATAAGGGCCGGCTCGGCGAGCGCATGCTGCGCCGTATCCGCTTCGAACTGATCGACCGGGTCCTACGTTTTCCGCCCATCCACTTCAAGCGGGTGAAATCGGCCGAGATCGCCACGATGATCAAGGACGAGGTGGAGCCGATGGGCGGCTTCACCGGCGATGCCTTCGTCTCGCCTGCCCTTCTCGGCGGCCAGGCGATCACCGCCCTCGCCTTCATCATCGTCCAGAATTTCTGGCTCGGCATGATCGCAGCCGGCATCGTCGGCGTCCAGGCCGTCGTCATCCCCCGCATGCGCAAGCGCCTGCTGGACCTCGGCCGCCAGCGCCAGCTGACGGCCCGCGAACTTTCCGGCCGCGTCGGCGAAATCGTCGACGGCATCGGCACGATCCACGGCAACGACACATCAAACCTCGAGCGCGCCGACATCGCCTCGCGGCTCGGCCGGATCTTTTCGATCCGCTACGACCTTTACCAGTGGAAATTCCTGGTGAAGTTCATCAACAACTTCCTTGCCCAGGTCACGCCCTTCCTGTTCTATGCGATCGGCGGCTACCTGGCGCTGCAGGGCCGGCTCGACATCGGTCAGCTCGTCGCCGTCATATCAGCCTATAAGGACCTGCCCGGGCCGCTAAAGGAACTGATCGATTGGGATCAGATGCGCCAGGACGTGCAGGTGAAGTACCAGCAGGTCTACGAGCAGTTCAATGTCGAGCCGCTGATCGACAGCCGCATCCAGGAACTGGCGACCGCACCCGTCGGCGCGCTGACCAGCGCGCTCGTCGTCACCAATCTCTCACTCTCCGACGACAGCGGCGCCCGCCTCGTCGACCACGTCTCCGTCGAGATCAAGCCGAACGAGACGGTGGCGATCGTCGGCCCGAACGGCAGCGGCGCCGAAGCCTTCGCGGAAGCGCTCGGCCGTATGGTCTGGCCGGACTCCGGCCGCATCACCATCGACGGGCGCGACCTGCTGGACCTGCCGGAATCGATCACCGGCCGGCGCATCTCCTATGCCTCGGCCGACACTTTCTTCTTCCACGGCTCGCTCGCCAGCAATCTGCTCTACGGCCTCAAACACGCGCCGATGACCGATCCCGTCTACGACGAGAAGGAAGCGCTCGAATATAAATGGCATTCCGTCGAGGCGGTGAAGGCCGGCAATCCGACGCTCGATCTCAACAGCGACTGGGTGGACTACCAGGCGGCCGGTGCCAGCGGGCCGGAAGATCTGCTGAAGGCCATCCGCCCGGTGCTCGACGCCGTGCTGATCTCGCAGGACATCCTCGATCTGGCGCTGCGCTCGAACGTCAATACCGACGTACATGTGGCAGTCAGCGACCACGTCGTCGCCCTGCGCGCCTCGCTCCGGGACCGGCTGCGCGACGAAGGGCTCGACGGCATCGTCGTGCCCTTCGATTTCGACGCCTATAACGCCCAGGCGACGGTCGGCGAAAACCTGCTGTTCGGCACCATGAAGCGGCCGCTGATGACCAACCGCCGGCTGGCTGCCCATCCCTATTTCCAGCAGCTGTTCCGCGAGACGGGGCTCAGCACCGATCTCTACGCCATGGGCCTCGAGATCGCTGAGAACGCCGTCGAACTCTTCCACGACCTGCCGCCGGACCATCCGTTCTTCCAGCAGCTGACCTTCATGACGGCGGACGACATTCCCACCTACCAGGCGCTGCTGCAGAAGCTGCAAAGCCGCCGCTTCGAGGATGCGACGCCCGAGGAACGCTCGGCCATCATCCGGCTGAGCTTCGCCTATATCGAGCCGCGCCACCGCTTCGGCCTGCTGACCGACGAGCTGATGGACAAGATCGTCAGCGCCCGCAAGCAGTTCCACGAGCATATCCCGGCCGATCTCGCCGAGTTGATCGAGCGCTATGACGCCGAGCGTTTCACCCCGTCGGCCAGCCTGATGGACAATGTGCTCTTCGGCCGCATCGCCTATCAGCAGGCCGATGCCTCCGACCGCATCCGCGCCATCATGGGCGAGCTTTTCGACGCGCTCGATCTTTATGACGATGTCCTGTCGATCGGGCTGGAATTCGACGTCGGCTCCGGCGGCAAGCGGCTGACCATGGTGCAGCGGCAGAAGCTGAATCTGGCGCGTGCATTGTTGAAACGCTCGGACTATTTCATCTTCAACCGGCCGCTGTCGGCGCTCGACCAGCGCGTTCAGGATCAGATCGCCCGCAACATCGTCGAAGACCTGCACGAAGAAGGCAAGCGGCCGGCGATCATCTGGGTGCTCTCCAATGCGCGGCTCGCCGAGATGTTCGACCGGATCCTGCTCTTCGACCGCGGCGGGCTGGCGGAAGCCGGAAACTATCCGGAACTTTCCGAGAAAAACGGGATGTTCAAGGAACTGTTATCGTAATATTCTATTGCGGCGGCGATGGTAGGCGTTCCCGGGGGGACGCCCGGAATTGAAGGCGCCTGGTTCCAAGAACCCTGCGTCAGGGGATTGAAACGCTCATGCTGTTGAGAGACGAAGTCGAAATGCTGCGCCGGGTGCCGATCTTTTCGAGGATTGCACCGGCCAAGCTCAAGCTTTTGGCCTTCACCTCCGACCGCATGACCTACAAGGCCGGCCAGGATCTCTTCCATCAGGGCGATGTCGGCGACGCCGCCTATGTCATCCTCTCCGGCAGCGCCGACATCATCGTCTCCTCGCCGGCCGGCGAGATCAAGGTCGCCGATGTCGAGCTCAATTCCATCGTCGGCGAAATCGCCATCCTCTGCGATGTCTCGCGCACGGCCACGGTGCGCGCCACCTCGCCGCTCGAAGTGCTGCGCATCAGCAAGGAGCACTTCCTCAAGCTGCTCAGCGACTTCCCCGAAATGGCCGTGGAAATCATGCGCGTGCTCGCCGACCGCCTGAACCACACGACGGCGGAACTGACCGCGGCCCGGGCGGCAAAGCAGCCGCAGATGGCGCAGTAAAACGCATTTAGCGTTGCGGCGGCCATTGCCGGGCGCCGTGAAGAAGGCGCAGTATTTCCACTTGGCTGACGTTCTGGCGAATACGATAGATCACGACAAAAGATGTGCGTGAAATGACCAGTTCGCGCGTTCCATTGATTCGGCCGGGCCGACCGATCTCCGGCTGATCGATAAGCAAATCGGTCTGACGCTCGATTTCATCAAGCTGGCTTATCGCGGCGACGACATTCTGGTCGGCGATAAACTGAATTGCTTCTTTGCCATCTGATTGAGCTTTCGCACGCCAGACGAGCTTCACTTGGCCTCGCCCTTCAGCCGCGCCAGCAGCTCAGCCCGCTCGCGCGCCATCTCTTCCTTGACGACTTCGTGCGGGATCCAGACGGCATTCGGATCATCGGCTTCCCGAATCGCTTCCTCGACCTGTTCGCGGAACCATTTGTCGTATTCCGCCGCCTCATGGGTCCGACGCAGAGCGGCGGCCCGATCCGGCCGCGATGCCGTCTCGGGAACGTAATCGGCCGCATCGACGTCGAATTGCGAGATGCCGATATCCTTGAGATAGGACACCAGCGTATCCATGCGCTTGAACACACGCACCTGCCGGCTGCGCTGGGCGGCGAGCGGACGCTCTGATTTGCCGTAGCGGATGACGACGGACCAGCCGCCGGTTTTGCCGACGACATGCGCGGCATCGACCGCGCCTGCTTCGACAAGGCGGGAAAGGGTCGAATGATCGATGGTTTCTGCGGTCATGGCATATCCTCTTTCAGGCCGACAAGGATATGCATTTAATTATAGATTGCAATGCGTTCAATAATTGGAATTGCGCAGCCGAAGATGAAAGGCTGCGTGGTTTCCCAAGACCTCCACTTTCCAGCCCGGGCCGACTGCCCCTCACCCTAACCCTCTCCCCGTAAAAAACGGGGAGAGGGGACTTGCCCCACGAGACGTTAGCGAGGGACGGAGAGGTCGCGGCATATCCCCTTCTCCCCGTAAAACGGGGAGAAGGTGCCGGCAGGCGGATGAGGGGCAGGCGTCCCGGCGAATAGCCGATGCAACGCAGATATATGCTATGCGAAGAGGAAACGGCCTTCAATGAACGCTGTAATATCGGCCCGTAATGGCGATTCGGATGCAAGCGCATCGGTGCGGTAAAAATCGTGCTGTTTGCCAGCATAGGTTTTCCAACGCTTGGGAACAAGGTTGTTCCAGCTTTGAGGCGGGCGATATGGATCGAGTTCTCCCCAGACTACCATTGTGGGTATATTCAGTGGAGACGTTTCGAAGCGCAATCTGGTTGATGACACGCAGATCAGGGCCTGAAGCTCCAGCCCCTCTTTGACCGCATTCCACAAAGCAGTTCCACCGGCGCTAAAACCGATCCCCAAGCACGTGCGTCCATCCATCTCGCGAAGTGCCCGAACCGCATGTAGGATGCCGTCTTCGTTGAAAAGATGGTGGTGAAGCTCGTCTCCGCGCAGACCGGGGCGACCGCTCAGGTCGGCCAGCTGTAGTAAGCGGTGCTCAGAGCACCCAACATCCAAGAGTTCGGCGAAAGTTTCGGGAAAGCCGTGGATATCGCTCACGACCAACAAGTGCTGCATCAATTTGGCGGCGCCGCTCTGGATACCATAGAGAATGAGGCAGCACGCCGGACTTTCCGGCGTACTGCTGCGGGTTTACACTATTCGCGCTGTTCCAGTGCCTTGCTGAAGGCGAGCGCCGCCAGTGTGCAGATGGCGCCGGAGAGCAGGTAGTAGCCGACGAAGGTCAGGCCGAAGCGGCTGGAGAGGCTGAGCGCCACCAGCGGCGCGAAGCCGGCGCCGATCAGCCAGGCGAGGTCCGAGGTGAAGGCAGCCCCGGTATAGCGATAGCCGCGGCCGAAGCGCGACGAGATCGAGCCGGTCGCCTGGCCGAAGGACAGGCCGAGCACGCCGAAGCCGATGATGACGAAGGCGTCGTGGCCGTTATTGCCGGAGGCGATCAGGATCGGCCCGACGAAGCTGAAGACGGCGATCAGGACGGCGCAGATCGCAAGCTGGGCGCGCCGGCCGATGCGGTCGGCGATCAGGCCCGAGGCGATGATGGCGACGATGCCGACCATGGCGCCGACCACCTGCACCACCATGAAGGCGCCGATCGGCTGGTTGCCGTAAAGGCTCATCCAGCCGAGCGGGAAGATGGTGACGAGGTGGAACATGGCAAAACTGGCGAGCGGCACGAAGGCGCCGATCAGAATGTCGCGGCCGTGAACGCGCAGCACGTCGAGGATCGGTGCGGCCTCCAGCTCGTGCTGCTCGAGCAGCGTGCCGAATTCCTTGGTCATCACCAGGCGCAGACGCGCAAACAACGCCACGACGTTGATCGCGAAAGCGACGAAGAAGGGATAACGCCAGCCCCAGGAGAGGAAATCCTCACTGGAAAGATTGGCGACGAAATAGCCGAACAGCGTGCTTGCCAGCGCAAAGCCGATCGGCGCGCCGAGCTGCGGGATCATCGCATACCAGCCGCGGCGATTGGCCGGCGCGTTGAGCGCCAGCAGCGAGGCAAGCCCGTCCCAGGCGCCGCCGAGGGCAAAGCCCTGGCCCAGACGGAAGAGCGCCAACAGCGCGATCGACCAGACGCCGATCTCCTCATAACCCGGCAGGAAGGCGATCGAGGCGGTGGAGCCGCCGAGCAGGAAGAGTGCGATCGTCAGCTTGGTGCCGCGCCCATACATCCGGTCGATGGTCATGAAGACGACGGAGCCGACCGGGCGGGCAAGGAAGGCCAGCGAGAAGATGGCGAAGGAATAGAGCGTCGCCGTCAGCCTGTCCGGCGCGAAGGGGAAGACCAGCTGTGGAAAGACCAGGACCGAGGCGAGGCCATAGACGAAGAAATCGAAGAATTCCGACATACGGCCGATCACCACGCCGACGGCGATGCTGCCAGGCGAAACCGGTTTGTCGTCGTGAATACGCCGCGCGTCGCGTTCCAGCGACGATGATGACGGCCCGTAATGCGATGTTGTTGCCATAAACGCCTCCTCGTTAAGGCGCTTCCGGCAAGGCGCCCCAAGCGTGATCTTGATCAAACCCGCAGGCTTATCAAGTCCGTAAGACTGAAATAGTTGATCATCGCGGCGCAAATGAAGCGCAGATAGGAAAAATTGCATGACCCGAATGGTGATTTTCCCCTGCAAATGCTGGCCCGGCCGGTTCTTGGGGATATATTGGACTGAAACATGCGTCGGCGACAAATCCTTCTGGATTTCATCAGGATTTCAACGCTATAGCACACCATGATTTACGCCGCAGTGCGGCATGCTTGCTGCACTGCGACCAAAGGCCTCATGTCGCGATCAGGTTCAGTGCTTTAGTCGCGAGACAAACGAAACAACAAGAGCTTAGAGACGTGCCAAAACTCATGAAGTTTTCCCGCCTTCTATCCGTCTTGCCGCTGCTTTTCCTGGCAGGATGCAACATGGTGGTCATGGCGCCCTCAGGCGACATCGCCGTGCAACAGCGCGATCTCATCGTCATCTCGACGGTGCTGATGCTTCTGATCATCATCCCGGTGATCTTCCTGACGCTGCTCTTCGCCTGGCGCTACCGCCACTCCAACACGGCCGCAACCTATGCGCCGGAATGGCACCATTCGACCCGCCTCGAAATCATCATCTGGGCTGCACCCCTGGCGATCATCATCGCGCTCGGCGCCGTGACCTGGATTTCCACCCATAAGCTCGATCCCTACCGGCCGCTCGACCGCCTCGATGCGGCGCGCGCCATCCCGGCCGATACCAAGCCGCTGACCGTCGAGGTCGTGGCGCTCGACTGGAAGTGGCTGTTCTTCTATCCCGAACTCGGCATCGCCACCGTCAACGAGCTTGCCGCGCCGGTGGACCAGCCGATCAATTTCAAGATCACCGCCTCCTCGGTGATGAACTCATTCTATATCCCCGCCCTTGCCGGCCAGATCTACGCCATGCCGGGCATGGAGACGAAGCTGCACGCCGTCATCAACAAAGAAGGCGAGTATGAGGGCTTCTCCGCCAATTACAGCGGATCGGGCTTCTCGCATATGCGCTTCAAGTTTCACGGCCTTCCCCGCGAAGGCTTCGACGCCTGGGTGGCCAAGGTCAAGCAGCAGGGCACGATGCTGAACCGCGACGCCTATCTGAAGCTCGAAAAGCCGAGCGAGAAGGAGCCGGTGCGCTACTATGCCGGTGCCGATGCCGACCTTTACAACGCCATCCTCAACATGTGCGCCACACCCGGCAAGATGTGCATGAACGAGATGATGCACATCGACATGATGGGCGGCGGCGGCAAGGAGAGCGTGGAGAACCGCGAGAAGCTGCAATATGACAACCGCCATGCCGACGAAGGCATCGTGGCGCCTGCCGCCACCGTGCCGGCAACGGGCGCCCCGGCGCGCAGCGAACCGGCAAACACCAATGGCAGCAGCATGCAGCACGACATGCCCGGCATGGACAGCACGCCCGGCACGGACATGCGGCATGACGGCCATTCCATGCCCGGCATGACCAACGGCGCCGATCCTGCGCCGGCGCAGCTCAACAACAACAATTAACCTGGCGCTTTGCGTCGCAAGACATAATGAACGGGTTGTTCCATGTTTTCCAATCCTGACCTCCTGAAGTTCGTCTTCGGCCGGTTGACCCTCGATGCCATCCCCTATCACGAGCCGATCCTGGTCGTGACCTTCATCGGCGTCGTCATCGGCGCCATCGCGGTGCTCGGCCTCATCACCTATTTCAAGTTCTGGGGCCCGCTCTGGAACGACTGGATCTGCAGCGTCGATCACAAGAAGATCGGCATCATGTATGTGATCCTCGCCGTCATCATGCTCCTGCGCGGCTTCTCCGACGCCATCCTGATGCGCATCCAGCAGGCGATCGCCTTCAACGGGTCGGAGGGCTACTTGCCGCCGCACCATTACGACCAGGTGTTCACCGCCCACGGCGTCATCATGATCTTCTTCGTGGCGATGCCCTTCGTCACCGGCCTGATGAACTTCGTCGTGCCGCTGCAGATCGGCGCGCGCGACGTCTCCTTCCCCTTCCTCAACAACTTCTCCTTCTGGATGACCACCGCCGGCGCGATCATCATCATGCTGTCGCTGTTCATCGGCGAATTCGCCCAGACCGGCTGGCTTGCCTATCCGCCGCTGTCGGGCGCCGCCTATAGTCCGGGCGTCGGCGTCGACTATTATATCTGGGGCCTGCAGGTGGCCGGTGTCGGAACGACGCTGTCGGGCATCAACCTGATCGCCACCATCGTCAAGATGCGCGCGCCGGGCATGACCTTCATGAAGATGCCGGTCTTCACCTGGACGGCGCTCTGCACCAACGTTTTGATCGTCGCCTCCTTCCCGATCCTGACGGCAACGCTCGCCCTGCTGTCGCTCGACCGCTATGCCGGCACCAACTTCTTCACCAACGACCTCGGCGGCAACCCGATGATGTATATCAACCTCATCTGGATCTGGGGCCATCCGGAGGTCTACATCCTGGTGCTGCCGGCTTTCGGCATCTTCTCGGAAGTCGTCGCCACCTTCTCGGGCAAACGCCTGTTCGGCTACGCCTCGATGGTCTACGCCACCTGCGTGATCATGATCCTGTCCTACATCGTCTGGCTGCACCACTTCTTCACGATGGGATCGGGTGCTTCCGTCAACTCCTTCTTCGGCATCACCACGATGATCATCTCGATCCCGACTGGGGCGAAGATCTTCAACTGGCTGTTCACCATGTATCGCGGCCGCATCCGCTTTGAGGTGCCGATGCTGTGGACGGTCGGCTTCATGGTGACCTTTGTTATCGGCGGCATGACCGGCGTCATGCTTGCCGTGCCGCCGGCCGATTTCGTGCTGCACAATTCGCTGTTCCTTATCGCCCACTTCCACAACGTCATCATCGGCGGCGTTCTCTTCGGCATGTTCGCCGGCGTGAACTACTGGTTCCCGAAGGCCTTCGGCTTCAAGCTCGATCCCTTCTGGGGCAAGCTGAGCTTCTGGTTCTGGCAGATCGGCTTCTGGTTCGCCTTCATGCCGCTCTATGTGCTCGGCCTGATGGGCGTCACCCGGCGCATGAGCCAGTTCGAGGACCCGTCGCTGCAGATCTGGTTCATCATCGCCGCCTTCGGCGTCGGTCTGATCGCGCTCGGCATTGCCGCCTTCCTGATCCAGATCGTCGTCAGCTTCATGAAGCGCGAGGAACTGCGCGACGACAGCGGCGATCCGTGGGACGGCCGCACGCTGGAATGGTCGACCGCCTCGCCGCCGCCGGACTACAACTTCGCCTTCACGCCCGTCGTCCACGACCATGACAGCTGGTACGACATGAAGAACCGTGGTTATGCGCGTCCGCTGGAGGGCTTCCGGCCGATCCATATGCCGAAGAACACCGGCACCGGGGCCATCCTCTCAGGCATCAGCGTCGCGCTGGCCTTCGGCCTGATCTGGTACATGTGGTGGCTGGTCGTCGTCTCCTTCGTCGCCCTGCTGGTCGTGGCGATCGGCCATACCTTCAACTACCGGCGCGACTTCCACATCCCCGCCGAAGAGGTGACCGAAACGGAAGGCAAGCGCACCGCGCTGCTTGCCGAGCAGGTGTAACCATGAGCGATCAGACCATCGACACGGCCGCAAAGCCTGAATTCTACCTGACGGAAGATCATCATCCGGAGAACAGCACCAATCTCGGCTTCTGGCTCTACCTGATGAGCGACTGCCTGATCTTCGCAGTGCTGTTTGCCACCCACGGCGTGCTCGGCCGCAACTATGCCGCCGGTCCGTCGCCGGCCGATCTCTTCGATCTGCCGATCGTCGCCCTCAACACCTCGATGCTGCTGTTCTCGTCGATCACCTACGGCTTCGCGATGCTGCAGATGGAGCGCAACGCCAAGGCGGAAACGCTGTTCTGGCTCGGCGTCACCGGCCTGTTCGGCGCCGCCTTCATCGGGCTCGAGCTCTACGAGTTCATCCATCTGATCCACGAAGGCGCCGGGCCGACGCGCAGCGCCTTCCTCTCCTCCTTCTTCACGCTGGTCGGCACGCACGGTCTGCACGTCACCTTCGGCATCATCTGGCTGATCACGCTGATGGTGCAGGTGTCGATGCACGGGCTGGTCGAAGCCAACCGCCGCCGCCTGATGTGCCTGTCGATGTTCTGGCACTTCCTCGACGTCGTCTGGATCGGCGTCTTTTCCTTCGTCTATCTCCTGGGAGTTCTCGGATGAGTTCGCAAGCACCCGCGCATGAGGATGCCCACGAGGCCCATCACGGCCACAGCCACGGTCATCAGGCCGGCCACGGCACCTTCCGCAGCTACATGATGGGCTTCGCGCTCTCCGTCGTCCTGACCGCCATTCCCTTCTGGCTCGTCATGGCAGGCGTGTTCGCCAGCCCGGCGGTGACGGCGGTGCTGGTAATGGGCATCGGCGCCATCCAGATCGTCGTCCATATGGTCTTCTTCCTGCATATGAACCCGCGCAGCGAGGGCGGCTGGACGATGATGGCGCTGATCTTCACCATCATCATCGTCGCCATCGCGCTCTCCGGTTCGCTCTGGGTCATGCATCATCTCAACAGCAACATGATGCCGATGAGCCCCGAGATGATGAAGAACATGCCGTGATCATCACCGAGCGCCGGCGGCAGTGCCGCCGGCATCGGGTCAGCCGATGAGCGAGTCTTTCCCGGACAAATCGGAACGGCGGCCTTATCAGGCAAAACGCATGATTTTCTGCGTCTGCCTGGCGCTGCTTGCCGCAGCCCTTGCGGCGCTCGGCACCTGGCAGGTGCAGCGCCTCGCCTGGAAGCGCGATCTCATCGTCCGTGTCGATCAGCGTGTGCATGCCGCACCGGCGCCCGCGCCGGCGCAGGCCGATTGGGGCAAGGTCGATGCCGCCGACGACGAATATCGCCGGGTGACCGCGACCGGGACGCTGGCGAACGACAAGGAGACCCTGGTCTATGCCTCCACGGTGCTCGGTCCGGGTTATTGGGTGATGACGCCGCTGACCCTTGCCGACGGCGCTGTCATTCTCGTCAATCGCGGCTTCGTGCCGATCGACAGACGCGATCCGGCCACCCGCCGCGAAGGCGAATTGTCGGGCCCGGTCGAGATCACCGGCCTCATGCGGATGACCGAGCCGAAGGGATCGCTGCTGCAATCCAATGACCTCGCCGCCGACCGCTGGTATTCGCGCGATATCGCGGCAATCGCTGAAAAGCGCGGCATCGGCGCGGTCGCGCCCTATTTCATCGATGCCGATGCGACCGCCAATCCGGGCGGCCTGCCGGTCGGCGGCCTGACAATCATCCACTTCCCTAACAACCATCTCGTCTATGCACTCACCTGGTACGGGCTGGCGGCGATGGCGCTCGCCCTGCTGGCGTTCATCCTTCGCGGCGAGATCGGAAGAGGCCGCCGGGAGTAGTTCGGCCCGGCGATTGGTTGCGCCGGTTGGCTTCAGCGCAACCGGATTAATATCGTGTAAAGCGATGTCCGATATTTCTGACCGGAACAGAATAGATAAAGCTGCACATGAACCGGCCGGATTACATTCCCAGTCTCGATGGCCTGCGCGGTATCGCCGCGCTGCTGGTCGTTCAAGCCCATGTCGGACTTATCTTTGCCGGCACATCGGCGCATGTAACGACCATGGGCAGCGAAGCCGTCGGCTTGTTTTTTGCCCTCAGCGGTTTTCTGATGGCCCATCTCTACGGTTCGCGGCCGGTGACCAGAGAAAGCGTCCTGGATTTTCTGGTCAGCCGCTTTGCCCGCATCTATCCGGTTTATCTGGCTGCCGTTCTGCTCGTGGCGATGCTGTCCGGCATACAGAATCTGGACTTCGTCCAGCCCATCACCGGCGCCACGGACTTTCTGCGCCATGTCCTTCTTCTCGGCTCGAGTGGTGTCTTCTGGTCGATTCCACCCGAAATTCAATTCTATCTGCTCTTCCCGATCCTATGGCTTTGCCTGGCCCGCCCGCAGCGCTACAGCGGCGTGATCGTCGGTTTCGCAGTCATCGTCGTCGTCGATGGTCTGCTGGAATTGCCTGGTCCTGGAATATTGCTCGTTTCCAAACTCCCCTACTTTCTTTTCGGCGCACTTGCCGGGCGGATGCATTCCTACTGGGATAGATGGACGCCATCCGCGCTCACGGGAATTTTGACGCTGTTCCTTTTGGTGGTGTTCTTCACCTACCGGAATCTCGCGCCCGATTTTTCCCCTGAATTCTGGAGCCTGCAAAGCGCGGCTGCCGCAGCCGTCATCGTGGCGCTCGTCGCTCGACAACCTCCCATTGCCGCCCATGTCCTGGCAGCCGCACCGGTGAGGTTCCTCGGGACGATCAGCTTCTCCCTCTATCTTTTCCACGTCCCCATCATGTTCCTGGTGCATCGGAGTTTTGAGACTGTGATGCCGGAACCGGCGCTCATCGCGGTGGCGCTGTTCGTTGCGGTGGGAGGCGCATGGTTCCTGCATGAGACGATCGAAGTCCCGAGCCGACGCCTGCTCGTCGGCTTCTGGCAGCATCACCGGTGGCGCGTTACCGCGCGCAAAACTCCGGCTGAGCAAGTCGAACGGGCCATCCTTGACCTGCAGGAGACCGAAAAGCGCCTCCTGAGCGGCGCAGCTTCAGTCACGGCGGGCGAACTGCGGGAGGGAACAGGTGGCGATGTTATCCAGGATGATGGCGACGAGAAGCGTCGCGCCTAGAGCATGATGCCGAAAAGTGTGAGCGGTTTTCGGACGACATCATGCTCTAACTCTTTAATTGAGAACAGGATTCAGATTTTAGGCCAACCGAGCCTAATCCTGTTCTAGCACAGCCGCTCCAGCTTGTTAATTTTGCGCAATTCCGTACGGAAAGCCGCGTCACATTTTTCCTGGCATTGCTCTAAGAAGCGACCCGGCTGATCGCATCGGCGAGCTGCGCCTGCGAGAAGGGTTTGCCGAGGCGAGGCAGGTTGGCCATGCCCGTTCCTTCGGGGAGCTCGGCGTAACCGGTTGCGAGAATGATCGGCATCTCCGGCCATTCCCCGCGGATCGCCTCGGCGAGCTCGGCGCCGGTCATGCGCGGCATGGCATGATCGCAGATCACAAGATCGACCGGCTGCCGGCGCAGGATCTCAAGCGCTTCGGGACCCGCCATTGCCTCGAACACGGTATGACCGAGATCCTCCAGCATCAGCGTGGTATTCATCAGCACCAGGCCATCGTCATCGACGGCGACGATGCGCAGCCGGCGCGGCGCATTTGCCGCGCGTTGCGGCGGCTCGGCCGCGACCTCGGTCACCTGCTCGGCATGGACGACCGGGAACCACAATTCGGCCGTCGTGCCTTCGCCGACGCGGCTCTTCAGCATCAGGCGGCCGCCGGACTGGGATGCAAGGCCCTGCACCATGGAAAGGCCGAGACCGGTGCCCTTGCCGACACCCTTGGTGGTGAAGAACGGCGTGACGGCCTGCTCCATCGTCTTTGCATCCATGCCCTCGCCTTCATCGATCACCGCGATCCTCACATAGCGGCCATGCGGCAGCGGACCCTTGCCCGACGGCACGGTCTCCTCGGAGGCGCGCAGCGCGATCCGGCCGCCGGAAGGCATTGCGTCGCGGGCGTTGACCACGAGGTTGAGGATCGCCATCTCCAGCTGGTTCGGATCGGTGACGATCGTCGGCAGCCGGACGGGAAAAGAGGTCTCGATCCTCGTCAGCGGCCCCAGCGAACGGCTCAGCATGTCCATCATGCCGCGCACCAGGCCGGAGACGTCGATCGGCTCCATATGCAGTTCCTGCCGGCGGGAAAAGGCCAGCATACGCTGCGTCAGCGCCGCGCCGCGCTGCGCCCCCTGCATGGCATTGTCGACAAGCGATGTCAGCGACAGATCCTGCGGCATGCGTTTCTTCAGGATTTCCAGACTGCCGAGCACCGCCATCAGCAGATTGTTGAAATCATGGGCGATACCGCCGGTCAATTGGCCGATCGCCTCCATCTTCTGCGACTGAAACAGCTCTTCGCGGGCCTGCTCCAGCGCCCGCTGGGTCTCCATCTTCTCGGTGATATCGCGGGTGATCTTGGCAAACCCCAGCACACCGCCTTCATCGTCGCGGATGACGTCGATAACGACGCTGGCCCAGAAGCGGGTGCCGTCCTTGCGGACGCGCCAGCCTTCCCGCTCGAACCGGCCTTCGGCGCGCGCGATGCCGAGCGCCATCTGCGGCACGCCGGCTTCGCGGTCCTCCGGTGTATAGAAGGTCGAGAAATGCCGGCCGATGATTTCATCGGGCCGATAGCCCTTGATGCGCTCGGCGCCGAAATTCCAGCTGCTGACATTGCCGTCGGGATCGAGCATATAGATCGCATAATCCGAAACGCCCTGGACCAGCCGGCGGAATTGCTCCTCGCTCTGGCGGATCGCCTTTTCGGCCTCTCTGCGTTCGGTCAGGTCCCGGGTGATCTTGGCATAGCCGATGAGTTCGCCGGAGGGACGGCGGATCGGGTCGATGATCACATGCGCCCAGAAGCGGGTTCCGTCCTTGCGCTGGCGCCAGCCCTCCCCCTCGAACCGGCCGTGCTCCTTGGCGGTTGCGAGCGCGCGCTCCGGAATTCCCGCGGCGCGGTCCTCTTCCAGATAGAAGCGGGAAAAATGCTCGCCGAGAATTTCCGAGGGCTTGTAACCTTTGAACCGCTGAGCACCGGTGTTCCAGCTGGTGACGATGCCTTCGGGGCTGAGCATATAGATGGCGTAGTCGGTGATGGCATCGACTAAAAGGCGAAAGCGCCCCTCTTCGTTAAGGGACGTATCTTGTCGATTCAGCACTTCCATCGGCCCCTCTTACTCACCAGCGCTTTATAACGCGGCGGCAGGGCGGATGGTTCCGAAGCGGCCTCAAAATTTCAGACCGCCTTGACCTGCGGATAGAACTGCGCGCCGACCCGCTCGGCAGCGGCATAGGCCTGCTGGACGATCTCCGGCACCAGATCGATATCCGGCAGGCTGCCGAGGCCGAGCGGGCCGATGGCAAAAAGGCCGGCGACGGTCGAGCCGTCCTCCAGGAAGGGCTCGCCGCGCGCATTGACCGCCAGCCCGAGCGAGAGTTCGTCGGGCATGGCGAGACCGGCGGAAAACAGGCTCCCGATCAGCGGCGCGGATAGATCCGGCGCCTGACAACGGCAATCGATGACGCGCTCGGCATGGATGACCTCCTCGACCATGGAACCGGCCGGCGTGAAGAACAGGCCGCTGAGGCCCCGGCGGCCGGCCCGGCCGCGGCGCAAAACGGTGCGGCCTTCGGCGAGCTCGCGTTTCAGGCGCAGATGCATCGCCTCCGGCAGGCGGTTGCGATGGCTGTCGTAGATTGCCCGCAAATGCCGGTTGAACTGGTGTTTGTGGCGCGCCGGCAGCGAACGCCAGAGTGAGCGGGCGTGTTTTCTCAGGCCGTTCATCACCGATTGCCAGCTTCGGCCCTCCTCCTCCTCAGCCTCGCGGCAGGCCTGGCGGATGAAGCGCACGATGTCGGGCAGGCTCTGCGGCAACGTTTCGGCCGGAAAGACCGGATCGGCGGAATTCGGCGTATGGCTCTGCGGCAGGAAACCGCGCCGGGAAATGATCGTCACCTGGCCGGCGTAACCGGCATCGCGCAGTTGCAGCAACTGGTCGACGACGCGGATGCCGCTGCCGAGCAGCACCGCATGCGGCCGCGCGACGAGCCGCTGCGCCCTGACCGGCGAAGCCTCCTCGCCGCCGGCGCCCTCACCGTTCAGGCCATAGCCGGTGGCCAGCATCACGGTATCGAACAGCGGATTGGCCGGATTGGCGCTTTCGAGCAGGAAGCGGTTGCCGTGGCTCCTGCGGATCGCCACCACCGGATCGTTGCAGACCTGGACGGTGATGTCCCGGCGCGCGGCCAGTGCTTCGGAGAAACGCTGATAGACATAATCGCTGAAGATTTCCTTCGGCACGAAGATCTGCCGGAAACCAGGGATGGCGGCCGGCACGGCGGCGCGGAAGGCCGTATTGCTGCAGAGCCAGTCGTTGAAGTCGTCGCTGTCGCCGACTGCGACCGAGAGATCGCGCACACGGGTGTTGAGGATCGTCGAGGCGCGCACCGAGGCCAGCGCCTGCCCGCCGCTGACCGAGGAATTCGGATCGAACAGCTGCAGATGGAAGGGCGCACGCACCGTCTTCATCAGCGCAATCGCCGTCATCATCCCGGAAAAACCGCGCCCGACGATGGCAATCCGCGGCACGGCTGAGATCTGCGCCGCCGCATTGGCCCTGGCGGAAAAAAGTCCTTGAACCGTCATCGCAACTCCTTGGCGGCTTCATCCGCACCGTGTGTCGATCGAGGTTTCAACGCATAGATAGCGGGTCATGCGTTGATGAGGTTCATGCGGCCATTCACGAACATCTGCCGCAGGATGAAGTCCGAGCCGGAGGCCCCGGAAGTGCACGGGCGGAGCAATCACGCCCGTCTATAGTCTATCAAACTAGTCGTGTATGAAAGCGCCAAATGGCGCCCGTGGCAAGAGCTTTGTTGCCACGGGGGTTCAAGTCTTTGAAAGATCAACGATTTAGACGTGCCGACTTCAGCCGTCCTCGCCTGGATATGGCTTGGCCTTCAGCAGGCTCGCCAGATGCGCCGTGTTGCGCGCCAGCATGTCGACTGATGTCGTCACGACCTTCGGCACCTTGTCGAGGTCGACGAAATTCTTGGAACCCATCGCCTCGCCGACCCAGTAGGCGACGGCATTGGCCGCAATGGTGAAGCCGACATCGTTCAGCGCCTGGAAAAGCTCGGCCGACACATGATGGGCGCCGTCCTCGTTGCCGACGACGGCGACGGCCGCGACCCTGCCATAGGAGACCATGCGGCCCTGGTCGTCGGTCTCGTCGAGGAAGGCGTCCATGCGCTCCAGCGCCCGCTTGCAGACGCTCGACGGCTGGCCGAGCCAGATCGGCGTCGCCATGATCAGGATGTCGGCGGCGAGCAGCTTGGCGCGAATATCGGGCCAGTCGTCGCCTGCGCCTTCGTCGGATGTGACGCCGGGCTTGACGTTGAAATCGGCAAGCCGCAGCACGTCGGTCGTGACGTCATATTCGGACAGTGCCTTGTCGATGAGACCGATCATCCGGTCGGTGGAGGACGGCTCCTTGGCGTCGCTGGTCTTCAGTGTTGCATTGAGAGCGAGGGCTTTCAGCGGCATGGATCTCTCCCCGGTAACGGCTGCCTGACAGGGTTTGCCTGCTGCAACCCACCCGCGCGCCGATTGTTCCCGTAAGGATGCGAGGCGACCTCACGTAAAAATAACCAGTTGGTGAATTCTTTACTTGAACCCCCAAATGGAATCGGCAAAAGTGACGAGGCTATCAATCCTTTCATGGATTTGCCGTCTTTTCGGGCCAGCGTCCGACCACACATCTATTGGAAAAAACACCGTGAGCAGCGATGCGTTAATACGCGCGACGAAGCCTTCGGCTTCGATGGCGCTTGCAACTGCGGCAGGCTGGGGCCGAGGCCTCTTCACATTGGTGCGCATCACCATGATGGCCTTCCGCCACCCCTGGCAATCGGGCTTTGCGATCGGCGCCACGCTTGTCGCCTCCACCTTCCAGCTGATGATCCCGCGCCTCCTCGGCCAGGCCGTCGACCACACGCAGATGGCGATGAGCGGCGGCGCAGCCGGCCAGGCGGCGCAGGACGCCCTTCTGACCACGGCGCTGCTGCTGCTCGGCGCCAGCGTGCTGCGCGGCCTCTTTACCATGGTGCAGAACTATTACAGCGAAGCCGTCGGCCACCACATCGGCTACGAATTGCGGCTGGCCTGCTATGAAAAGATCCAGCGGCTGTCCTTCAGCTTTCACGACACCGTACACTCCGGCGATCTGATCACCATCGGCCTGCTCGATCTCGAGGGCGTGCGCATGTATTTTTCCACCGCGCTCGTCCGGATGATCCTGCTCACGGTGCTGATCGGCATCGGCGCCTATATGCTGCTGTCGACCGACATGGTGCTCGGCCTTCTCGCGCTCTCCTTCGTGCCCTTCGTCGGCTGGCGCTCCTCGGTGACGCAGCTCAGGCTGCGCGCCACCTGGCTCGACCTGCAGGAGCGGCTGTCGGTGCTGACCCGCATCATGGAGGAGAATCTCGGCGGTATCCGCGTCGTGCGCGCCTTTGCCGCGCAGGACCATGAAATGTCGAAATTCGAGGCGGCGTCGAAAAACGCATTGGCGCTCGCCCATCAGCGCGTCGGCATCCGCGTGATCAATACCAGCGCCATGACCTTTTCCTTCTTCGCGGCGATGGGCCTGGTGCTTTTCGTCGGCGGCGGCAAGGTGATGTCGGGCGAGATCACTGTCGGCACGCTCGCCTCGTTCCTGACCTTCATGACCATATTGCAGATGCCGGTGCGCCAACTCGGGCTGATGGTCAATGCTTTTGCCCGCGCCTCCACCTGCGGCTCGCGCCTCTTCAACCTGCTCGATCTCGACATATCGATCAAGGACGCGCCGGATGCCAGGGACTTGGCGGTGACGGAGGGCGTGCTGCGCTTCGAGAATGTCAGCTTCGCCTATCCGGGCTCGGAAAAGCGCACCGTGCTCCACGATGTCTCCTTCGAAGCCCGGCGCGGCCAGACGATCGGCATCGTCGGGCCTCCCGGCAGCGGCAAGTCGACCATCGCCCATCTGATCCCGCGCTTCTACGACGTCACCGGCGGCAAGATCACCATCGACGGCCAGGATATCCGCAAGGCGACGCTGCAATCGCTGCGCCGGGCCGTTGCCGTCGTCCAGCAGGATTCCTTCCTGTTCACCACGACGATCGAAAACAATATCGCCTATGGCGACCCCTGGGCGAAGGAAGGCCGCATCGAACGCGCCAGCGAAAGCGCCCAGCTGCACAATTACGTGCTCGGCCTGCCCACCGGCTACGGCACCGTCGTCGGCGAGCGCGGCGTTTCGCTGTCCGGCGGCCAGCGGCAGCGTCTTTCGATCGCCCGCGCACTGATGCTGAAGCCGGCGGTGATGGTGTTCGACGATTCCACCGCGGCGATCGACGCGGCCACCGAGCAGCGCATCCGCAGCGCCATGCGCCGCTATGCCGCCGACCGCGTGACGATCATCGTCGCCCATCGCCTGAGTTCGCTGATGCATGCCGACCAGATCCTGTTCGTCGAAGACGGAAGGATCGTCGAGCGCGGAACCCATGCGGCGCTGCTGGGACTCGGCGGACGCTACAAGGCGCTCTATGAGCTGCAGGTGCGGCCGGGCGACGAGGTGTTGAGCGCGTAACTCCCTTCTCTTCCCACCAGGAAGAAGAAGACAAGCAATGAATGTGCGGGCCAGGGGATCAATGGCCGCAGGAGGAGTGTGATGGCCGAGGAACTGGAAACCGAGCGTCCCGACGTTCGCGAGGATGGGCGCCGCCCGCCGCGGGCGGTGGTCGGTTCGCATCGCGTCGAGGAGGAGATGTTCGGCAAGGCCTTCGACGGCAACATCGTCAAGCGCATTTGGGCTTTCGTTCATCCCTATCGCCGCCAGGTCGCCTGGTCGGTCGTCGCCGTCCTCACCTTCACGATGATGCAATTGCTGATCCCGCTGATCATCCGTTACGCCATCGACCACGGCATGTCGCCGGGCGGCAGCCAGTCGGCGCTGATCTGGTCGATCGCCGCCTTCGCCATCGCCATCCTTATCAACTTTGCGGCAAGCTACGCGCAGGAGACGCTGGTCGGCGGCGTGGCGGAGGACGTGCTCTTCGATATCCGCAGGGCGATGTTCTCGCATCTGCAGCGTGTCTCGCTCTCCTTCATGGACAAGACCGAAGTGGGGCGCCTGATGTCGCGCCTGCAAGGCGACGTCAATTCGATGCAGGAATTCCTCGAAACCTCGGTTCTCTCGGTCGGCGACATCGTGCTGCTCTTCGGCATCGTTTTCGTGATGCTCTATCTCGATTTCAAGCTGGGGCTGCTGACGCTTTCGGTGTTGCCGGTGCTGTTCATCGTCCGGCTGTTCTGGCTGCCGCTCGCCCGCAAATCCTTCATGGCCGCCCACGAGACCAATTCGGTTGCAGCCGGCGCCCTTGCCGAAGCCATCCACGGCGTGCGCGCCGTCCAGAGCATGGACCGGCAGGGCGTCAACTTCACCCTTTACGACGACAAGGCGCATGCCAACTTGCAAACGCATCTGACGGCGGCGCGTTATGCACAGGTGATGGTGCCGATCGTCGACAGCCTGACGGGCGTCGCCATGGCGCTGGTCATCGTCGTCGGCGGCGCCCGCGTTCTCAACCAGGCGCTCGATGTCGGCGTGCTCGTCGCCTTCCTGTTCTATATCCAGCGCTTCTTCGACCCGATCCGGTCACTGACGCTGCAATATTCGGTGATGCAGCGCGCCATGGCGTCGGGCCAGCGGCTGACCGAGGTGCTCGACGTGCCGGTCGACATCAAGGACGCGCCCAATGCCAAGGCGCTATCGCGCGACATGGACGGCTCGGTCGAATTCAAGGACGTCGTCTTCGGCTACAACCCGAAGCATCCGGTGCTGAAACATGTGAGCTTCAAGGTCAATCCCGGCGAGACGGTGGCGCTCGTCGGGCCGACGGGCTCGGGCAAATCGAGCTGCATGTCACTGATTCACCGCTTCTACGACGTGCAGCAGGGCCAAGTGCTGGTCGGTGGCCACGACGTGCGCGACCTGACGCAGGATTCGCTCGGCGCGCAGATCGCCATGGTGCTGCAGGAACCCTTCCTCTTCACCGGCACCGTCTTCGAAAACATCCGCTACCACAAGGCGGAAGCGACGCGTGAACAGGTGATCGAGGCGGCCAAGGCCGTCGGCGCCCATGAATTCGTCATGCGCCTGCCCGATGGTTACGACAGCGTTCTCGGCGAGCGCGGCGGCAATCTTTCGCTCGGCCAGCGCCAACTTTTGAGCTTTGCCCGCGCGCTGGTGGCGGATGCGAAGATCCTGGTGCTCGACGAGGCGACGGCCAATATCGACAGCTACACCGAGATGCTGATCCAGAAGGCTTTGGTGAAGCTGCTCGAAAAGCGCACCGGCCTCGTCATCGCCCATCGCCTCGCCACGATCCGCGAGGCCGACCGCATCATCGTGCTGCAGAACGGCGAGATCATCGAAAGCGGCGACCACCGGCAATTGATGAAGAACGGCAAGCTCTATTCCAGGCTCTATAACCTCAACTACGCCTCCTTCGACGATATTCCCGAAGACGTGCTGGAAGAGACGACGGCGACGCAATCGGCGACCTAAGACTAAAGCCGGATGACATGCGTTAACGCATGTTGCAAAGATTGAACGAACCAACGATTTGCTGCCGCATTTCTCTTTTATCCGGAGTGCGAATGCCACTGAGGAGAAAATTATGAAAAGAATCATCAGCAGCCTGTTGATCGCGACGGCCCTTGTTGGATCGGCCATTCAGCCTGCTGCCGCACGCGACCACCATCGCCATCACGACAATACCGGCCGCATCATCGCCGGCGGCGTTGCCGCAGGCGTCGTCGGCGGCCTGATCGGCGGCGCACTTGCCAATGGCGGCCCCCGTTACGTCGATGAAGGCCCGCGTTATGTGGAGAGCCCGCGCTATGTCGAGCAGCCGAGATGCTGGTATGAGGACCGCGACGTCCGCAACCGCTACGACGGCGGCTACCACGCCGAAACCGTGCGGGTCTGCGAGTAGACCTGAAGTTTTGAAGTGGTGCTGAATTCGGCAGTGCCGCTCGACCCTCAGCCGAGGCTGCGTTGCGCAGCCTCGGTTTTTTTAGTTCATATCAACGGCATGCCGACCAGGAGAGCGGCCCCTCATCCGGCTGCCGCCACCTTTCTCCCCATAAACCGGGCGAAGGGACCAAGCCGGGACTTCTCCGTCCCTCGCGTAACCGCTTCCCCCATGGCTTTTCGCAGGCGTCGTCCTGTGGCAAGAAGGGTCATGACACCAGGCGCCGCAAAGGGAGGAAGATCGCCAGAGATGAAGGGAATTCGCCAGCTCGCCGAGCATCTCGACATTTCGATCGGCACCGTGTCCCGAGCGCTGAACGGCAAGCCCGACGTCAATGACGAAACGCGCCGGCGCGTGCTCGCCGCCGCCGAGGAACTCGGATACGTCGCCAACCAGTCGGGCCGCAGCCTGCGCCAGGGCATGACCAACGTCATCGGGCTGATGCTGGAAGTGAGCCGCGAGACGGTCGAAAACAGCGACGACTTCTTCCTCGGCGTCACCGACGGGCTGCAGAGCGTTTTTTCCCGCCACAAGCTCGATCTGGTCATGCTGCCCTGCCCCGACGACGAGGATCCGCACGAATATCTGAAGCGCATGGTGGCGCGCCGCCTGGTCGACGCGCTGATCATCTCGGCGACGCGGCGCACCGACCGGCGCATCGAGCTTCTGGAAAAGGCCCGCATCCCCTTCGTGGCGCTCGGCCGCAGCGCGTCGGGCGGCAGCTATACCTGGATGGACCTCGATTTCGAAGGCGTGGCGGCGCGCGGCGTCGACCGGCTGGTCGCCAAGGGCCATCGGCGGATCGCGGTGGCCGCCCCCTCCTCCGACATCAACCTCGGCTATATCTTCCTCGACAGTTACCGCCAGGCGCTGCAGCGCCATGGCCTTGCCTTCGACCCGGCGCTGGTCATCCGGGTCAAGTCGAGCGAACAGGGCGGCTATCAGGCCGGCCACGAACTGCTGATGATCGAAGAGCGGCCGACCGCGATCATCCTGATCCATGAACTGATGGCGATCGGGCTTTACCGCCGGCTGGCCGAAGCCGGCATCGTTCCCGGCCGCGACCTTGCCGTCGTCGGCTTCCGCGAGGAGCCGCGCACCCATTTCCTGCAGCCGTCGCTGACCTCCTTCCGCATGTCGCTGCGCGATCTCGGCGCCCAGCTCGGCGAAACCCTGCTCGCCAGCATGCCGGCCTATGCCGAGCACTATCCGCAGGGCGCCCGCAACCGCATCTGGCCGCTGGAACTCGTTCCCGGCGAAAGCGACGCTTTCACGCTGACCGGCTGAAGCCCTCAGACCCGGCTCGGCGCCACCGGAGGCTCCCGGCTCGACAGCTGACGCGTGACGAAGAAGACCAGGAGGGCGCCGGCGGCAAGGCAGGCGGCCAGGAAGAACATCGGCGCGATCGTGCTGCCGCTCTCATCCTTGATCCAGGGCACGACGTTCTGAGCAACGAAGCCGCCGAGATTTCCGACCGAATTGATGGCGGCAAGGCCGGCGGCCGCCCCCGCGCCCTTCAGGAAACGCGAAGGCAGGCTCCAGAACACCGGTTGCGGCGCGAAGATGCCGGCCGCGGCAACGCAGAGGAAGGCGAATTGCAGGGCGTGGTTCGGGATCAGCGCCGAAAGCAGCAGGCAGGCGGCGCCGATGAAGGCGGGAATGACGATATAGGGCGTCTTCGATTGCGCCTTGTCGGCCATGGCGGGCACGACATAAAGCGCCACCGCCACGAGCAGCCAGGGAATGACGTTGAGAAATCCATTGACCGTGTTGGTGACGCCGAAGGCCTTGACGATGGTCGGCAGCCAGTAGCTGAGCCCGTAGGCCGACAGCGGAAAGGCGACATAGCAAAGCGCCATCAGCAGCACACGCGGGTCGATGAGCGCCTTGAAACCATCTCCGGCATTTTCGCCCATGCCGGCATTTTCCGAGGCGAGCCGGCGTTCGAGCCAGGCCTTTTCCTCGCCGCTCAGGAAGCTCGCATTCTCCGGCCGGCCGGGAAGATAAAAGAAGGTGACGATACCGGCGAGGACGGCCGGAATGCCGGTCGCCAGGAACACCCATTCCCAGCCGGCAAAACCGTAAAGGCCATCGAGATCGAGCAGCAGACCGCCGAGCGGCGCGCCGACGGCATTGGCGATGGCGCTGAAGATCATGAACAACCCGACCATCCTGCCGCGATAGGCGGCGGGAAACCACAGCGTCAGCAGATAGAGCACGCCCGGAAAGAAGCCGGCCTCGCACACCCCGAGCAGGAAGCGCAGGATATAGAACATCGTGGCGTTCTGGGTGAAGGCGAGCGCAACAGTGACGATGCCCCAGGAGACCAGGATGCGGGCGAACCAGACGCGGGCGCCGAGTCTTTCGAGGAACAAGTTGCTCGGCACCTCGAAGAGAAAATAGCCGATGAAGAACAGCGAGGCGCCAAGGCCATAGGCATATTCGCTCATCCCGAGCGCGTCGACCATCTGCAGCTTGGCGAAGCTGACATTCTGCCGGTCGATATAGGCGATGAGATAAAGGACGCCGAGAAACGGCATCAGCTTCCAGGTGATTTTCGAGATCAGCCGCTTCTCATCAACCATGCGTATTCTCCGGAATGACTATGCTACGTCGGAACGTAGATAGCGCCGCCCGTCAATATTCAATTGCGCGCGGTATTTTCTCTGGTGCCGCAACCCAGATTGGTGGCCGCACCCGGGGTTCGGGTGCGGCCGGTGTTTGGCTATTCGGCAGCTGCGACGGCGGCACGGCGGCCGATCGTTGCCTGGGTCAGCACGAAGGCCGCGAAGGCGCAGACGGCGATGCCGGCGGCCATCGGAGCGGCGGTGCCGTCGAAGAACAGGCTCGAGATCACCATGGCGACGGCGGCGATGACGAAATGCAGCGTGCCCATCAGCGACGAGGCGGTGCCGGCGATGGCGCCGTGATCCTCAAGGGCGAGCACCGCGCTCGTCGGGATGACGAGGCCAAGAAAGCCGTAGCCGATGAACAGGAAGCTCGCCAAGACGGGCAGCTGGTTGAAGCCTGAGGCCATCACCACCGCCATGGCCACCATCGCCAGCGCGAAGGCGCTGACGGCAATGCGCATGACGCGCACCAGACCGAACCGTTCGCCGAGCCAGCCGGTCGCCTGCGACACCGCGAAGAAGGAGACGGCATTGATCGAGAAGGCGAAGCTGTATTGCGTCGGCGTCAGCCCGTAATGCTGGATCAGCACGAAGGGCGAGTTGGCGAGATAGACGAGGAAGCTCGAAATGCCGAGACCGCCGATGAAGGTCAGTGTCAGGAAATTGCGGTCGGCAAGCAGCAGCCGGTAGGCCGCCATGGCGCTTTTCAGGCCGCTGCCGCTACGCTCCTTGGCCGGCCGGGTTTCCTCGAGCTGGGTGGCGAGCAGGACGAGGCCGATGAAAGCGGCGATCATCACCGCCCAGAACACGCCGCGCCACCCGTAGAATTCGATGACGGCGCTGCCGGTCAGCGGCGCCAGGATCGGCGAGATCGAGAAGACCAGCATCAGCAGCGACATCAGGCGCGCGGCCTGCACGCCGGTATGCATGTCGCGGACGATGGCGCGCGGGATGACCATGCCGGCCGCACCGCCGATGCCCTGGACGAAACGGAAGGCGATCAGCGTTTCGATGTCGGTCGAAAGCGCACAGCCGATCGAGGCGACAGCGAAGACGCCGATGCCGAGATAGAGCGGCAGCTTGCGGCCCCACATATCCGACAGCGGCCCGTAGACGAGCTGGGCGAGCGCAAAGGAAATGAAGAAGGCGAGAAGGGTCAGCTGGGTGACGTTGTTATCGGCATGCAGATCCTGGCCGATGGATGGCAGCGCGGGCAGATACATGTCGATGGCGAAAGGCCCGATGGCCGATAGAAGGCCGAGAATGAGGGCGATGCGAAAGAAGGGAGCCGTCATAATGGTGGTCTTTCACAAAAGCGCGAGCGGAAGCGTTGGATCGTCGTTCCGCCGCATTGCTCTTAAGGGTTCGATGATGATTGTTCGCGCGCGAAGACGAAGTTGGGAGCTCATATCTTCAGCGGAACCAGGCGTGTCAACAAATTTGGACACTGATGTAAAATTAGACGCCATTGTCTAAAACGTCAAGACGCCTTATCCTCGTTTCCATGAAAGATCGCATGACACCGGCAATCCGGATGGGAGGGCATACGCAGCGTGGGCAATGCGCCAAGCGCATGTCGATCCTCGATGCCGCCGCCGACGTCTTCTGCCGCCAGGGTTTTGCCGGCGCCAGCATCGACGAGATCGCCGCGGTCGCCTGCGTCTCGCGTCAGACGATCTACAATCACTACCGCGAAAAAGAGACGCTGTTCGTCGCCGTCGTCGAGGACGTCATGAACCGCGCCAATGCCATGCTCTTCTCGGTGCTGTCTAGCTTCCCCGAGAAGACCGACAATCTGGAGGACGGGCTGACGGCCTTTGCCGTGCGCCTCAACAAGAACTGCATCTGCAATCATGACGGAAAATTCCTGCGCAAGCTGGTGCAGACCGAGGGCGAGCGCTATCCGCACCTCTTCGAAAGCTGGCGCCAGCAGGGCCCGGGCAAGCTGACCACCGCCCTGTCCGCGCTTCTCGCGCGGCTTGCTCATACCGGCGCGCTCGTCATCGACGATTTCGACGTCGCCGCCCGGCAGTTCGTGGCGCTCGCCAATGCCGACCTGCAAATGATGACGCTTTTCGGAGGTACGCCAACCGACGAAGAGCTTGAGAAGGCGGCGCGCGACGCCGTCCGCACCTTTCTCAAGGCTTATGGCAGGCCGGGGGCCGATGGTGCCGGCCGTGCACCGCAGCTTGCAGCCATATCAGGCTGACCAGCGTCGCGGTCAGGCCCTTCCCATCAGGCAAAGACCGTCATCTGCGAGGGCACGACCGCGAACATGCCGACGCGGCGCGCGGCAAGATAGTTCACCAGTTGCTGGACGACAGACGGCATGACCGGCTTCTGCACCACGCCGACCGCGCCCTTGACGCCATCGGCGACGACCTCGGGATTGCCGGTCATGAAGACCACCGCAATGCCGTATTCTCTAGCCAGCCGCCGGCCGATCTCGGGCCCGGTCGGGCCGTCGGCCAGATTGACGTCGACGAAGGCGATATCGGCAAGCGGCGCCAGCCGCAGCGCCTGTTCGCGATCGCTCGCAAGGCCTGCCACCTGCATGCCCATGCCTTCCACCGTCGCCCCGAGATCCAGGGCGATCAGGAATTCATCTTCGACGATCAATACTCTCTGTCTCATGAGATCATCTCGTTGCCAGCGCCGCACGACATTGGTGGCCATGATACGTCCCCTTGTTTGCGCCATACTTCGAAAGAGGGATCCGCTCCGGCAGCTGTCCCTGCGCGAAACTCCTGGTCGTAACGGGCAACCTGACGATATGTTCCGCGGTGGAACGAATTTTCTAGAATTAAGATATTGTTAACGTTGATAAATTCCTAATGAGAAAGCCGGCAAAGCAAAATTGTGTTCAATCTCCAGCGCGCACCTTCTGGATGAAAGCGCGATGAGACGATATGGTCATTCCACTGGTTTGAAGATCGGGGCTCGCGTTGAAAACCAAACTTATCGTCCTGGCTATGGTGGTCGTCAGCCTGTTCGCCTATACCAAATTGATGGCCAGGATCGGCTCGGGCTCACCGCCTCCGGACGCCCCGCTCGCGCAACAGGCCGACCTCATCCGCGTTTATAAATCCGAACGGCGCATGGTGCTTCTCAAAGGGGATGTTGCGATCTCGACCTATCGGATTTCCCTTGGGCAGGCTGCCGACGCCGGCCCCAAGCAACGGGAAGGCGACGAAAAAACACCGGAAGGGCGTTATGAAATCGACTGGCGCAATCCGAAGTCGATGGCGCATCTCAGCCTGCACATTTCCTATCCGAGCCCCGACGACCAGCGCAATGCCGCAGCCGGGGGCTTTCCGCCCGGTGGCAATATCATGATCCACGGGCTTCCCAACGGCTGGGGCCTGTTCCAGCAAGCCCATCGGCTGTGGGATTGGACAGACGGCTGCATTGCCGTCACCAACGCCGAGATGCGCGATATCTGGGCCCGCGTTCCCGATCATACGCCCATCGACATCATGCCCTGACGGGCAATCATCCCTTAGAGTCTTTCCTGACGAGCACAGGCTGGCTGCGATAGTCCGCGGGGAAGAGCGATTTCAGATTCTCGATTTTCGGCAGGTCGTTGTAGACGATATAGGGATAGGTCGGGTTGAGCGTCAGAAAATCCTGATGATAGGCCTCGGCCGGATAGAAGCCGGCGGCGTCGGACACCCTGGTGACGATCGGCTGGGCGAAGACATGCGCCTTGTCGAGCTGGCCGATATAGCGCTCGGCGATTTTGCGCTGCGCCGGACCGGTGACGAACAGTGCCGAACGATATTGCGTGCCCTGATCCGGCCCCTGGAAATTCAGCTGCGTCGGGTTGTGGGCCACCGAAAAGAAGATCTGCAGCAGCCTGCCGTAACTGACCTCTTTGGGATCGAATTTCACCTCGACGGATTCGGCATGCCCTGTCGCACCGGTGCTGACGGTTTCGTACTGCGCCGTTTTGGCCTCACCGCCGGCATAACCGGAGACGGCGCTCTTGACGCCCTTCACGTGCTGGAAGACGCCCTGGACGCCCCAGAAACAGCCGCCGGCGAAAATGGCGGTCTCGGTGCCGGACCCGCCCGCTTCGTCGACATCCGGCGGCGGGATGACGACGGCATCTTCGGCCGCGCCGGCGGCACCCGCGCAGATTGAGAAAATAGTGGCGGCCAGCAGTGCGGCGAGGCTCCTGCGGCGGCAAGACGTGAACATGGGCGCGACCTCCAGCGATTGCCCAAATCCTTGCGCATCCTTGCAAAAGCCGCAAATCACAAGCTGGTCACTCACGCCGATGTGACAGCCGGACGAAAGCTTCTGTGCGAAGACGAAACAGCGCGCGAGTCGAGTTGACAATCTCGCGTAGAGTGACGAGAGTGCCCGCCGGTCAGAGCCTGCATCGCCTGTATCCTTGGGGGGAACTTATGTTCGTGCGCTCGTTCTTCGCTTTCGCGACAATCGCATTTTTTTCCATGATCGCCGTCAGTTTTCCCGCAGCCGCTGCGGAAACCAAGCGCGATATTCAGACGATCAAGGACGCCGATTTCTTCGGCTTCGATCTCCGCACCGAGCAGAACGTCTCGCTCGATCAGTGCAAGACCTCCTGTATCGGCGACAAGAGCTGCAAGGCCTTCACCTACAATCCCAAGGTGAAATGGTGTTTCCTGAAATCCGATTTCAAGACGATGAACGCCTTCCCCGGCGCCATCGCCGGCAAGATCGTCGAGACATCAGCGCAGAAGGAGCCGGATCTCGGCGCCGCGCCGCGCCTGACCTTCCTGTCCAACGACCTCATCCAGCAGGCCCACGACTTCAAGGATAATCTCGCGCTGACCGACGGCCAGCAGGGCCAAGGCGTCGACAGTCTGACCGCCAATGCTCGTCTCGACATGACCGCCAACAATCTGAGCGACGCGCTGATCGCCTTCCACGGCGCGCTGTCGATCACACCCGATGACGCCGATCTCTGGCTCGAAACCGCCCGCGCCGCCGCTTCGCTCGGCAGCGCTCAGACCGGCACGAGCGGCCAGGCCGTGCTCGACGCGCTGAACGGCTACGAGCTGACGCGCACCAAGGCCAAGCGCGCGGAGGCGCTCGCCGTGCTCGCCGACGCCCTGGACCGAAACGCCAATTACCGCCCGGCCCTCTATGCCTACAAGGCGAGCCTGGCGCTGGTTGCCTCCGACGACGTGCAGGCGGCCTACCTGCAACTGAAATCGACGCAGGGTTTCCGCATCACCGAACACACCGTCGATGCCGACAGCGCCACGCCGCGCGCCTGCGTCACCTTCTCCGAAGCGCTCGTCAAGACCACCGATTATACGCCCTTCGTGACGCTGAACGGCGCCGCCCCCAAGGCGCTGGAAACCAAGGACAAGCAGATCTGCGTCGAGGGTCTGACGCATGGCGAGACCTACAAGATCGCCTTCCGCACCGGCCTGCCGTCATCCGTCGACGAGACGCTCGAAGCGCCCGTCAGCATCGACGTCTATATCAAGGACCGCAGCCAGATGGTGCGCTTCACCGGCGACAGCTTCGTGCTGCCCTCGACGGCGCGCCGCGGCATCCCGATCGTCTCGGTCAACCTGGCTTCTGCCAATCTCAAACTCTACCGCATCGGCGATCGCGCCATCGCGCCGCTGTTGACCAATTCGCAGTTCCTCAGCCAGCTCGACGGCTACAGCGCCCAGAACATCCAGGATCAGAACGGCGAGCTCGTCTGGCAGGGCTCGATCGACATCGCCAACGAACTCAACAAGGACATCGTCACCAGCTTCCCGGTCGACGAGGCGCTGCCGGAGCGCAAACCCGGCATCTACGTCATGACGGCAACGGCGCCGAACGGCCCGGCGCAGGAGTGGGATTCGCAGGCGACGCAATGGTTCCTCGTCTCCGATATCGGCATCACCACCTATGCCGGCACCGACGGGCTCAACGTCTTCACCCGCTCGCTCGCCTCGGCCAAGCCGATAGCAGGCGTCGAGCTGCAGCTGCTTGCCAAGAACAATGAAGTGCTCGGCACCGCGACGACAGACGAAGACGGCCGCGCCACCTTCACCGCCGGGCTTATTCGCGGCACGGCGGCGCTGACGCCGGCCGTCATCGCCGCCAAGAACGGCACGTCGGATTATGTCTTCCTCGACATGACCCGCGCCGGCTTCGACCTCTCCGACCGCGGTGTCACCGGCCGTGCCGCACCCGGCGCGATCGACGTTCTGACTTTCACCGAACGCGGCATCTACCGGGCCGGCGAGACGGTGCATGCGCAGTCGCTAGCCCGCGACACCGACGGCAACGCCATCGAGAACCTGCCGCTCACCTTCATCTTCAGCCGCCCCGACGGAGTCGAGGACCGGCGGATCGTCAGCCAGACCAGCAATCTCGGCGGTTACAGCGTCGATTTCCCGACCCAGGAAAACGCCATGCGCGGCACCTGGACGATGAACATCTATACCGATCCCAAGGGCAGCGCGATCGCCAGCAAGAGTTTCCTGGTCGACGATTTCGTGCCGGATCGCACCGACATGGAAATCAAGACCGACGCCAAGGAAATCGGCGCGGATATGCCGGCGACGATCAATGTTTCCGGCAAGTATCTCTATGGCGCCCCGGCCGCCGGCCTGACGCTCGAGGGCAATGTCGTCGTCAAGCCGACGCGCGAGAGCGCCGCCTATAAGGGCTTCCTCTTCGGGCTGGCCGACGAGGAGGCGAGCGAGGATTCGCGCCTGCCGATCGAAGGCCTCCCGGAACTCGACGAAAACGGGCAAGCCTCGACCGATCTCACCATCGGCGAGCTGCCGGCAACGACGCAGCTGCTCAACGCCACCGTCTATATCAGCATGCAGGAAGCCGGCGGCCGCGCCATCGAGCGCTCGCTGACCCTTCCGGTGAAGAATGAGCGCGCTTCGATCGGCATCAAGCCGGAGTTTTCCGACGAGCTGCCCGAGAATTCGATCGCCAATTTCACGGTGATCGGCGTCAACGCCGACGGCGAGAAGCAGGAGACCAAGGGCCTGCGCTGGAAATTCTACAGCCTCAACCGCCAATACCAGTGGTATCGCGAGGGAACGGCGTGGAAATACGAGCCGGTCTATACCGCCGAGCAGATTGCCAACGGCAGCGTCGACGCGACCACCGACGGCGGCAAAATCTCCGTGCCTGTCACCTGGGGCCGCTATCGCCTCGAGGTGGGAAGCCCGGATGCCGACGGCCCGACTTCCAGCGTCGAATTCGACGCCGGCTGGTTCGTGACCTCGACCTCGACCGAAACACCGGACGGGCTGGAAATCGCCCTCGACAAGGACAGCTACAAGGTCGGCGACACCGCCAAGCTGAAAGTCACCTCGCGTTATGGCGGCGAGCTGATGGTGACGGCCGGAACCGAAAAGCTGGTCGCGGTGCAGAACGCCACGATCGGCGAGACCGGCGGCGAGCTCTACATCCCCGTCACCGCGGACTGGGGCGCCGGCGCTTATGTCACCGCCACGCTCTTCCGTCCCGGCGACGCCCAGGACAGCCACATGCCGATGCGCTCGATCGGCATCAAGTGGCTGAAGGTCGATCCCGAGCAGCGGGCGCTGCAGGTCAAGCTCGACACGCCGGAAAAAATGCTGCCGCGCGGGCCGTTGAATATCGGTCTGCAGGTGGCCGGTGCCGGCGCCAATGAGGATGCCTATGTCACGGTTGCCGCCGTCGATGTCGGCATTCTCAACCTGACGCGCTACGAACCACCGAACCCTGAGGATTGGTATTTCGGCCAGCGCCAGCTCGGCCTTGAAATCCGCGACCTTTACGGCCGCCTGATCGACGGCTCGCTGGGTGCGACCGGCAAGCTCAGGACCGGCGGCGACGGCGGCGCCATTGCGCTGCAGTCGAGCCCGCCGACACAGAAGCTCGTCGCCTTCTTCTCCGGTCCGGTGAAGCTCGACGCCGAAGGCAAGGCCAATGTCTCCTTCGATATTCCGCAATTCAACGGCACGGCCCGCGTCATGGCTGTGGCATGGTCGAAATCCGGTGTCGGCCACGGCGTCAAGGATGTCATCATCCGCGATCCGGTCGTCGTGACCGCCAGCCTGCCGAAATTCCTCGCCCCCGGCGACAAGGCCAATCTGCGCCTCGACATCGCCAACACCGATGCGCCGGCCGGCGATTACAAGCTGCAGCTGACCGGAAACGATGCGGTCGGCATCGAACAGGCCTCCGCTGCGCAGACGATCCGCCTCGAAGCCGGGGCGAAATCCGAGCTGACGCTGTCGCTCATCGGCAAACAGCCGGGCGCCGGCAGCGTCTCGATCAACCTCTCGGATGCTTCCGGCCTGTCGCTCGACCAGACCGTCGACGTGCCGGTGCGCCCGTCATCCCTGCCGATCACCGAACGCAGGGTGCTGGCGCTGAAGCCCGGGGCAAAGCTTACCGTCGACAAGAACCTGCTCGCCGACAGCGTGCTGCCGGGTGCTGCCATCAGCGTCAACGTCACCCGTTCGGCCGCCTTCGATATTCCGGCACTGCTGATGACGCTCGACCGTTATCCCTTCGGCTGCGCCGAGCAGACCACCAGCCGGGCGCTGCCGCTGCTCTACCTCGCCGAAGTGGCGAAGCGGGCCGGCATCGCAAACGACGACGATGTGCATAAGCGTGTGCAGGATGCGATCTACCGCGTGCTCTCCTACCAGGCCTCGGCCGGCAGCTTCGGCCTCTGGGGACCGGATTCGGGCGACGTCTGGCTGGATTCCTACGTCACCGATTTCCTGACGCGGGCTCGCGAAATGAAATATGACGTGCCGGAAAGGGCCTTCGTGCAGGCGCTCGAAAACCTGCAGAACACCCTCTCCTACACCACCGACATCAAGGGCCAGGGCGACCAGATCGCCTATGCCATCTACGTCCTTGCCCGCAACAAGAAGGCGGCGATCAGCGACCTGCGTTATTATGCCGATACGATGATCAACGACTTCCCGACGCCGCTTGCCAAGGCGCATATCGCCGCAGCACTGGCGCTCTACGGCGATGCCCAGCGTTCGAAGAACATCTTCCTCGACGCGCTACAGATGTCGCAGCAATCGATGGTATCGCGCGTGAACCTGTCCCGTACCGATTACGGCACGATCCTGCGCGACGGCGCGGCGATCCTCGCGCTCGCCGCCGAAAGCCGGCCGGTGCCGCCCGTCGTCCCGGATCTCGCCAAGGCCGTCGCCAAGGAATGGGGCCGCAGCAAATACAAGAGCACCCAGGAAGAAGCCTGGATGCTGCTTGCCGCACGCGCCATTCAGGGCGGCGATGACGGGTTGAAGGTCGACGTCAACGGCGCGGCCCATACCGGCGCCTATATGGCCCGCATGACCGGCGATGCGCTCGCCGACCATCCGCTGACGCTGACCAACCAGACGAACGACACGGTCTCGGCCATTGTCACCACCGTTGCCGCTCCGACCGTGCCGCTGCCGGCCGGCGGCGACGGCTTCCTCATCGAGCGCAGCTATTACACGCTCGACGGCGAAGAGGCGAATGTCAGTGAGGCCAAGCAGAACGAACGCTACGTCGTCGTCATCCATGTGCGCGAAAGCAATGACTGGCCGTCGCGCATCGTCATTACCGACCTGCTGCCGGCCGGCTTCGAGATCGACAATCCGAACCTCGTCGACAGCGCCCAGATGACGAATTTCGACTGGATCGGCGAGATCTCCACCGCCCATACCGAATTCCGCTACGATCGTTTCGTCGCCGCCTTCAACCGCGCGGCGGGCGACAACCGCGAATTCAATGTCGCCTATGTCGTGCGCGCCGTCACTCCCGGCACCTACGACCATCCGGCCGCAAGCGTCGAGGACATGTACCGTCCGGAGCTTTCGGCCCGCACGGCGACCGGCAAGATGGAGGTCGTAGCGGCACAACAATGAGGCTGTGGCGCAAGTTTGCGATCGGGTCCGCCGCCGGCATTCTTCTTGCCGGCGCGGCTCTTTTTGCGCTCGACGCCGCCGACAAGGCTTTCCCGCCGCCGCTCGACAAAGCGGATGTGGTGTCCGCCGAGGTGCTCGATGCCGATGGGCAATTGCTGCGCGCCTTTGCAACCTCGGAAGGCCGCTGGCGGCTGAAGACTGGAGTTGCCGACGTCGATCCGCAATTCCTGCGCATGCTGATCGCCTATGAGGATCAGCGTTTCTACGATCACGGCGGCGTCGATGCCTGGGCGCTCGGGCGGGCCGCCACGCAATTCATCCGCAACGGCCGCATCGTCTCCGGCGCCTCGACGCTGTCGATGCAGGTGGCGCGGCTGATCGAGCCGCGCGCGGGCCGCTCGCTTTCGGCAAAACTGCTGCAGCTGGCGCGCGCCGTGCAGATCGAGCGGCGGCTGTCGAAGGAGCAGATCCTCGACCTCTATCTCACCCACGCCCCCTATGGCGGCAATCTGGAAGGCGTGCGGGCCGCAAGCCTTGCCTATTTCGGCAAGGAGCCGCGCCGCCTGACCGTCGCCGAAGCCGCCCTGCTCGTCGCTCTGCCGCAATTGCCGGAACGGCGCCGGCCGGACCGCAATCTCCAGGCGGCGAAAGAGGCGCGCAAGCGCGTGCTCGACCGGGCCGCTGTGGCCGAGGCCGTCGGCGAGGGCGAAGCCGAGCGGGCGGAGGCTGTCGCTGTCCCGATGCGACGCATGCAATTGCCGGCGCTCGCCGCCCATGTCGCCGACGCCGCGCTGCGCAAGCAGCCGGATGTCCTGAAGCACCAGACAACACTGAAAAAGCAGGTGCAGCAGGGGCTGGAGGCCGTCGCCCGGGCCGCGGCGATGAAACTCGGGCCGAAGCTTTCGCTCGCCATGGTGATGGCCGATGCCCAGACCGGCGCCATCGTCGGCGAGGTCGGATCGGCCGATTATTTCGACGCCAGCCGCTCCGGCTGGATCGATATGACCCGCGTCAACCGCTCGCCCGGCTCGACGCTGAAGCCCTTTATCTACGGGCTCGCCTTCGAACAGGGCCTCGTTTCTCAGGAGACGATCATCGAGGACCGGCCGGCCGATTTCTTCGGCTACCGGCCGCGCAATTTCGACATGAGCTATCAGGGCGACGTCTCCGTGCGCGAAGCCTTGCAGCTCTCCTTGAATGTGCCGGCCGTCAAACTGCTCGACGCCGTCGGACCGTCGCGGCTGCTGGTGCGCTTCCGCCGCGCCGAAGTGCGCCCGGCTTTGCCGCCGAACGAGACGCCGGGACTGGCGATCGGTCTTGGCGGCGTCGGGCTCACGCTCAAGGATCTGGTGCAGCTCTATACCGCACTCGCCAATCGCGGTCAGCCGGCAAGGCTCGGCGATGGCATCACCGGCACACCGGGCAAGCTCGACGGTGAACCGCTTTTGGAGCCGGTGGCGGTCTGGAACGTCGCCGATATTCTCTCCGGCGTCATCCCTCCCGCCGGCGCGCCGCAGCGCGGCATCGCCTACAAGACCGGCACGAGCTACGGCTATCGCGACGCCTGGTCGGTCGGCTATGACGGGCGTTATGTGCTCGGTGTCTGGGTCGGGCGGCCGGATAACAGCGCCGTGCCTGGTTTGACCGGCTATGGTACCGCCGCCCCCATCCTGTTCGAAGGCTTCGCCAAATCCGGCATCGCGACGACGCCGCTGCCCCGCCCGCCCGCCGGCGCCGTGCGCATCGCCCAGTCCGAGCTGCCGATCAGCCAGCGGCGTTTCGCGCTGAACGCCAGCGGCCTGCTCGTCGCCTTCGGCCGCGAGCCCGCGCCCCAGATCGTCTATCCGCCCGAGGGCGCCCATATCGATCTCGGCGCCGGCGCCGGCGATCTGTCGCCGCTGATGCTGAAGCTGCAGGGCGGCCGCGCGCCATTCCGCTGGCTTGCCAACGGCAAGCCACTGCCCGATCTCTCGCGCCGGCGTACGCAGCAGTGGCTTCCGGATGGCGGCGGCTACTCGAAACTGACCGTCATCGACTCGGCCGGACGCGCCGCAAGCGTGGGCGTTTTCATCGACTAGCATCGGCCCGAAAATCGGAATCGCTTTTCGGAAAGCACGATGCGTAGATTCAAAAATGTTACAGGGTCCTTTGCGCGTCTCACAAGACACGCGGCGCTGTAAGGGAACCAAACCCCTGATACAACCGTTGGGTAGAGGCTCCCTCCAACGTCAGACGGCCTCATGACACTTCCGACCGCGACCTACCGGATACAATTCCGCAACGGCATGAATTTCGATCGCGCCTGCGGCCTCATTCCCTATCTCAAGAGGCTCGGCATCAGCCATCTCTATGCCTCGCCGATCTTCACCGCAGTCAGCGGTTCGACTCACGGCTATGACGTCACCGATGCCAACGACATCGACCCGGCGCTCGGCGGCCGGGCGGGGTTCGAGCGGCTGACGGAAAGCCTTGCCGCCGCGGGCATGGGACTGATCTTGGACATCGTGCCGAACCACATGGCCGCTTCGCCGCAAAACGGCTGGTGGCGAGACGTCCTGACGTTCGGCCGGCAAAGCGCCTATGCCGGCCACTTCGACATCGACTGGAGCGAGCCGCTGACCCTGCCGCAGCTCGGCCAGGATTTCGATCGCGCGCTTGCTGCCGGCGAGCTGCGGATCGTGCTCGACGAAACCCATGGCAATTTCGCCTTCGGCTATTTCGAAACGCTGCTGCCGCTCAATCCCCGCAGTTACGGCGCGATCGCAAACCGGCTCGACGATCCGGTGGCGACGAGAATGGCGGAGGCCGCAGCCGTCACGTCAGGCGAGGACTTCGCCCGCGCCATGCGCGACATCCTCTTCGAAGGCGGTGATCGCGCCGTGCTCCGGCAAAAGCTCGAGGATATCTCGGCCGATCGCGATTTCCTCAACAGCCTGCATGAGGGACAGCATTGGCGGCTCACCCATTGGAAGGAGGCGGCGCGGCATCTGAGCTATCGCCGCTTCTTCGAGGTCACCGGCCTTGTGGGAACCCGCGTCGAAAATCCCTCCGTGTTCGAGGACATGCACCGGCTGACAATCGAGCTGGTGCGCCACGGCAAGGTGCAGGGCCTGCGCATCGACCATGTCGACGGGCTTGCCGAACCCAAGGCCTATCTCGACCGGCTGAGGGATGCGGTTGGGCCGGACACCTATATCGTCGTGGAAAAGATCCTCGGACCCGGCGAAGTGCTGCCGGAGAGCTGGCCGGTTTCGGGCACCACGGGATATGAGTTCACTGCGGCGCTCAGCGAACTCTTTATCGATGGCGGCGGCCTGCGCAGATTGGACGATGCCTATCGCAGCCTCGCCGGCGAGATCGGCGATCTCGACGAGGGCCGGCGGCTCGCCAAGCGGCTGATGGTCGAGCGTAATTTCGCCGGCGAAACCGGCAGGCTGGTGTCGATCGCGGCGGGCATCTTTCCCGACATCGATAAGAACGAGATCGCCGCGGCGCTTGCCGAACTGCTGATCGCCTTTCCCGTCTATCGTACCTATGGCGATGGCGGGCCGCTCGCCTGGCAGGATTCAGCCGTCCTTGCCGCGACCGCATTGCAAGCCATGGCCCGGCTCGATGACCGGCGCGCCCTCGACCATGTGCTGCGGCTTCTCGAAGGCAAGGTCGACGGGCATGCGGCCCACGAATTTCGGATCCGCTTCCAGCAATTGAGCGGGCCTGTGATGGCGAAGGCGACTGAGGATACGCTGTTCTACCGCTATAACAGGCTACTTGCCGCAAACGAAGTCGGTGGCGAACCCGGCAAGACGCCGGATGGCCCGGAGGGATTCCATCGCCGCATGGCCGAACGGGCGCGGCTGCAGCCACATGGGCTTTCGGCCAGTGCCACCCACGACACCAAACGTGGCGAGGATGCGCGCGCCAGGCTCTATGCCCTGAGCGAGGGTGCGGATGTTTTCGTGCAGGCGGTGGCGCGCTGGCGTGAGCTGAACCGGCCATGGCTGACGGAGCTGCCGGATGGTGCGGCACCGGAGCCGAATGTCGAATGGATGCTGTATCAGGCACTGGCCGGCGCCTGGCCGGAGGATTTCGATAAGGGGCAGACGCAAGACCTTCGCGAGCGCCTGACCGATTATGCCGTCAAGGCGGTGCGCGAGGCGAAACTCCACACCGGCTGGATCGAGCAGGATGCCGCCTATGAAGACGCGGTGAAGACCTATGCGGCGGCGCTGGTCTCGCCTGAAAATGACGCCTTCCTGGAGGATTTCGAAAGGGTGCTGGAGCCTTTCATCGCCGCGGGTTACCTCAACAGCCTGTCGCAGGCGCTGCTCAAGCTGACGGCGCCCGGCATTCCCGACATCTATCAAGGCTCCGAGGGTTTCGATTTCAGCCTCGTCGATCCCGACAACCGCCGGCCGGTCGATCATGCGCGGCTGGCGGCCTGGCTCGCCGAAGCCGGGCCGATCGCCAGGCTGCAGGCGGCGGCATTGAAACAGCGCATCATCGCGATCGGCCTGCAGCTGCGCCAGCGGCAACCGGCGCTCTTTGCCAAAGGCGACTATCTGCCGCTGAAGGTGACGGGCAGCCGGCGCGAACACGTGTTGGCGTTTGCCCGGGTGCACAGGGATAATTTTGCCATCGTCGCCGCGCCCCGGCTAATGTTCGGCTGGCTCGACCCCGGCGTGCTCTTTGCCGGCCCGGAATTCTGGGAGGACACGGCGATCGCCGTCCCCTCCCCTCTTCACGGGCTGAAGGCGGATCTCGTGACCGGCAAGACGATCGAACCCGGCGGCGGCATTGCGGTCGCCGCCCTGCTCGGCAGCCAGCCTGTCGGGCTGATCAGCCCGATCTGAGGATCGGGCAACAGCGCGGTTGCCTTCGAAAAATCGGCCTCGCCAAAATTAGCGCTTGACCTTCCAGTTGCTGGAAGGTGGATAAACCTCTCCAACTGCCCTTAGGGCATCGGAGATAGTCATGAATATCAAACACGATCATCATCACGGCCACGCCCATAATGGCGATCACAGCTGTTGCGGCCATGGCCCGGAAAAGAGTGCCGGCGTCATAACCCGCGATCCGGTCTGCGGCATGACCGTTGATCCGGAGGTCGGCAAGCCATCGCTCGATCACGCCGGCCGTCTCTATCATTTCTGCTCCGAGGGCTGCCGGACGAAATTTGCCGCCGCGCCGCAGGATTATCTGACGGCGAAGGACCCTGTCTGCGGCATGGCCGTCGATCGCGCGACGGCAAAACATTTCTTGAAGGTCGAGGGCGAGAAATTCTACTTCTGCTCGGCCGGCTGCCAGACGAAATTCGAAGCCGAGCCTTCGGCCTATCGCGACGGCCAACGCCCGGCCGCAAAGCCGGCGCCGAAGGGTACGCTCTATACCTGCCCGATGCATCCGGAGGTCATCAGCGACCGGCCTGGCGACTGCCCGAAATGCGGCATGGCGCTGGAGCCGATGGGTATTCCGCCGGCCGATGAAGGCCCCAACCCGGAACTTGTCGATTTCACCAGACGGCTTTGGGTCAGCGCCATCCTGGCCCTGCCTCTGCTCGCCCTCGGCATGGGACCGATGCTTGGCCTGCCTCTGCGGGAGATGATCGGCGAGCCACAGGCGACCTATATCGAACTGCTGTTGGCAACGCCTGTCGTGCTGTGGGCGGCCCTGCCGTTTTTCCGCCGCGCTTGGGCCTCCCTCGTCAACCGCAGCCCGAACATGTGGACGCTGATCGGTCTCGGCGTCGGCACCGCTTATCTCTACAGTCTCGTCGCCACGCTGGCGCCCGGCATCTTCCCGATGAGTTTCCGCGGCCACGGCGCTGGTGTGCCGGTCTATTTCGAGGCGGCCGCCGTCATCGTCGCCCTCGTTTTCGTCGGCCAGGTGCTGGAATTGAAGGCCCGCGAACGCACCGGCTCGGCGATCCGTGCTCTGCTCGATCTCGCGCCGAAGACGGCGCGGCGCATCGATGCCGATGGCAGCGAGCTAGATGTGCCGGTAGACGAGATCCAGACCGGCGACCGGCTGCGCGTGCGCCCCGGCGAGCGGGTTCCAGTGGACGGCTCCGTCCTAGAGGGCCAGTCGACCGTCGATGAATCGATGATTACAGGCGAGCCTCTGCCGGTGGAGAAATCGAAAGGCGACGGACTGACCGGCGGCACGATCAACAAGAACGGCTCGCTCGTCATGTCGGCAGAGAAGGTCGGCGCCGACACGGTGTTGTCGCGCATCGTCGACATGGTCGCCAAGGCGCAGCGTTCGCGGGCGCCGATCCAGGGTGCGGTCGACCGGGTGTCGGCCTTCTTCGTGCCGGCGGTCGTCGCCGCGGCCATCCTTGCCTTTATCGTCTGGGCAGCGGTCGGGCCGGAACCGAGCCTCGCCAATGCGCTGCTTGCCGCCGTCGCCGTTCTGATCATCGCCTGCCCCTGCGCGCTCGGGCTTGCGACGCCGATGTCGATCATGATCGCGACGGGGCGCGGGGCTGGCGAAGGTGTGCTGATCAAGGACGCCGAAGCGCTGGAGCGCTTTTCCAAGGTCGATACGCTGATCGTCGACAAAACAGGCACGCTGACCGAGGGAAAGCCGAAGCTTACCGACGTCGTCGCCTTCGGTGGAACCGAGGAAAACCGGCTGCTGTCGCTGGCGGCAAGCCTGGAGCGCGGCTCCGAACATCCGCTGGCCGAAGCGATCGTTTCCGGCGCCGAAGAGCGCGATGTCGCGTTTGTCGAGGTCACCGGTTTCGAGGCAAAGACCGGCAAGGGTGTTCAGGGTCTTGCGGGTGGCACGATGGTGGCGCTCGGCAATGCGGCGATGCTAGCCGATCTCGGCGTCGATCCTTCGGCGCTGGCCGAGAGGACCGAAGCCCTGCGCGGCGAGGGCAAAACGGTGATGTTTGTGGTGGTCGACGGCGCGCTTGCCGGCCTCGTCGCCGTTGCCGACCGGATCAAGCCGACGACGGAAGCTGCCATCAAGGCGCTGCACGATAGCGGTCTCAAGATCATCATGGCGACGGGCGACAATGAGCGGACGGCGCGGGCGGTGGCAAAAAGCCTGGGGATCGACGAGGTTCGCGCCGACATGCTGCCGGAGGGCAAAAGCGCACTGATCGACGAACTGCGCGCCAAGGGTGCCGTCATCGCCATGGCCGGAGACGGCGTCAATGACGCACCGGCGCTCGCCGCCGCCGATGTCGGCATCGCCATGGGCACAGGCGCCGACGTGGCGATGGAAAGCGCCGGCATCACTCTGGTGAAGGGCGATCTCACCGGCATAGTCAGGGCGCGGCGGCTGGCGGAGGCGACGATGCGCAACATCCGCCAGAATCTCGGCTTCGCCTTCGGCTATAATGCGCTCGGCGTGCCGGTCGCAGCCGGCGTGCTCTATCCGATCTTCGGGCTGCTGCTGTCGCCGATGATCGCGGCAGCGGCGATGAGCCTCTCGTCCGTCTCGGTGATTGCAAATGCGCTGAGACTGCGCTTTGCAAAATTATAGGAGGTGACGATGAATATCGGCGAAGCATCGGAACGTTCCGGCCTGCCTTCGAAGACCATCCGCTACTACGAGGATATCGGCCTCATCCGTCCCGAAAGGGGCGGCAACGGCTATCGCGACTATGCCGCAACCGATGTTCACAAGCTGCGCTTCCTGCAGCGCTCGCGCGGTCTCGGCTTTTCGGTCGAGGAGTGCCGGCAATTGCTGGCGCTCTACGAGGACAAGGCCCGCGCGAGCGCCGACGTCAAGGAGATCGCCGAGGCCAAGCTTGCCGAGATCGACCGGAAGATCCGAGATCTCTCGGACCTGCGGCGCACGCTGGAGCATCTGGTGCATGCCTGTCACGGCAACGACAGGCCGGACTGCCCAATCCTCGAAGGGCTTTCGGACGGCGGCTGAGAATGTCGGAAGCCGCAGGCGGCGGCGTCAGGAAAGCTGCGGCATGTTCTGGTTAGCCGCCTGCGCGGAGGCAGCCCGCCCGTCTTCGCCGTCATCCAGCCGATGCTTGATCGCAAGGGCGTAGATCACGTCGAGAATATTGCGGTCCCGGAGATGAGGATCGATGAGAGCGAGAAGCGAGGCCCGGACGATCTTCTTGCTGGTGGCGTTTGGACAACGCGCCTTGACGAAATCATAGAGCGCCTGATCCGTCAGCCCTTCCATGGCGCCGTCTACGAGAGCTTCGTAGACCCGCTTCTTTTCCTTCATTCTTGCTTTTCCCCTTCAAATCAGCGGCGTCATGATCTGTCATGTAATTGTCATAAACAATCGCGGATTTACGCTGCGGCGATGACGACGTCGGCCCGCATGATTTTTTTGCCGTTGCCGGGAATAAAATCCGCCCGGCTTGCGTATACTCAATCATGGAACGCAAAGACCGCCCCTTCGACGTCATCGGACAGCTTGCAGCGCTCAGGCGCTATGCTCGCTCGCTGGTGCGCAATTCGGATGAGGCTGAGGATCTGGTGCATGACGCGCTGGTGCGGGCGCTCGAGAAGAAAAAGAGCTTCCGTAGCGGCAGCAATCTGCGCACCTGGCTGCTCTCCATCCTGCACAACGCCCATATCGACCGTCTGCGGCAGAACCGATCGCTGACGCGCCGCCATGACGAGGCGGCTCTCGAGGCCGAACAGTCGTTGCCGGCCGGCCAGGAACATGCCGTGCGGCTGCAGCAAGTGCGCGGCGCCTTTTTCGATCTGCCGGAGGAGCAGCGCGAGGCGCTGCATCTCGTGGCGATCGAAGGCCTTTCCTACCAGGAAGCCGCCAATGCGCTCGGCATTCCTGTGGGCACGCTGATGTCGCGCATCTCCCGCGCCCGCGCGCAATTGCGCGAATTCGAGGAGAAGACGCCGCGCATTTCGCATCTGAGACTGATTGGAGGGGATGGCAATGAAGGCAATTGATCCGATCCTCGATGCCGATCTCGACGCCTATGTGGATGGGGAACTCGATGTCGCCCGCCGCATCCAGGTGGAATCCTATCTTTCCGGCCATCCAGCGATTGCCGCCAAGGTCATGGCCGACCTCAGCATGAAGGGCGAGTTGCGCCTGGCGCTTGCCGGCGAAAGCGCCTTCGGCCGTCCCGAGACCCGCGATGCCGCCCGCCGGCTGGAACGGGGCCTTTCCTATGGCCGCATTTTCCATTCCATGCAGCGCATTGCCGCTGTCGGTATTCTGGTGACCGCCGGCTGGGTGGCGCATAATTCCTTTGGCGCTTTCTCGGCAACCGAGGTATCGGCATCGGTGCCGGCACCCGCCTATGTCGAGGATGCCGTCCGCGCCTACCAGACCGCCGCGCTGCGTCAATCGATGCCGCCGCAGACGCCGGCCACCTACAGCGCCGACGATATTCGTGCCGCCACCGCCATCGTGATGCCGGAACTGCCTCAGGATTGGAAGGTCGCCGACGTGCAGATCTTCCCGTCCGAATTCGGCCCCAGCGTCGAAATGGCGATCGAGCAGTCGGATGGAAAGCGGCTGTCGCTGTTCGCCGTCCGCCCGGGCGCCTTCGAGGTCAAGCCGGTCAGCCATCTCGCGCTTGAGAAGGCAGAAGCCGCCTATTGGCAGATCGGCGAGGTCGCCTATGCGCTGATCGCCGACGAAAGCGGCCTCAATCTCGATCAGGCGGCCGAACGGCTCGCCCGCTCGCTCTATTAGTTCAAACCGAGGAGATCAGCATGAACCCGATCAATTCCCGCTATGGCGCCGTGGCCGGCTCCCAGGCCGTCTTCGACGAGGGCCTGCGCCAGCATATGCTGCGCGTCTACAATTACATGGCGCTCGGCCTGGTTATCACCGGCCTCATCGCCTTCGTCGTCGGCTCGACGCCGGCTCTCTACGTGCCGATTTTCAGCTCGCCGCTGAAGTGGGTGGTGATGCTGGCGCCGCTCGCCTTCGTCTTCTTCTTCTCGTTCCGCATCCAGACGATGTCGGCCAGCACCGCGCAGATCACCTTCTGGGCCTTCTGCGCCGTGATGGGCCTGTCGCTCGCCTCCGTCTTCCTGGTCTTCACCGGGATGAGCATTGCGCGGACCTTCTTCATCACCGCCACGATGTTCGGCGCCACCAGCCTCTACGGCTATGTGACGAAGCGTGACCTCTCGCGCATGGGCTCGTTCCTGATGATGGGCCTCATCGGCGTTGTCATCGCCAGCATCGTCAACATCTTCCTGGGTTCGTCCGCGCTGCAGTTCGCCGTCTCGGTGATCGGCATCGTCGTCTTCGTCGGCCTCACCGCTTACGACACGCAGAACATCAAGGAACAGTATTCGGAAAACTACGATCAGGAATCGAACCAGAAGCTCGCCGTCTTCGGCGCACTCTCGCTCTACCTGAACTTCGTCAACATCTTCCAGCTTCTGCTCAACTTCACGGGCGAGCGGGAATAAGGATCGCGCTTCCGGGGGCAAAGGAAGCGCAAGAGCACCCGGTCTGCTGTCTGTTACAGGATGGCAGATCGGGTGTTCACTTTAAATACATGGATAAACAAAGAGCCAGAGTGGCCGGGTCAACGACCCGGCCGTTTTCGTTTCAGATGATGCCCCAGGCGCGGTAGCGGCCGCGGCCGGTGATTTCACGAATGCCGATCTCGTTGACGAGGTTCAGCGCGCCGCGTGGGGTAATGCGCAGATGGCGGGCGATCATCGCCGCCGAGACCATCGGCCGCGACAGGATGAAATCGGCAAGATCCGGCAGGCTGCTGTTGGAACGGCGGCCGCGAAAGCGCAGCTCCATCTGCGTGCGGGCAAGCGACAGCCGGTCGAGCTCCTTGAGGCCGGCGGCAGCTCCCAGATGCATCGCCTCCAGGAAGGCCTGCAGCCGCGTCGCCCGATCGCGGGCGCGGCGACGTTCATGACGCACCAGCTTCAGCCCACCGTAAAAAGAAAAGAGATGCGAGGCGACCTTGCCGCGAGCGCGCAGGTGTCCGGCGACCAGAAGACCGCCGAGCCAATGCTGACGCCGCAATGGCTCGATCCTTTCCCAGGCTTCGAAAAGGATGATCGCGCCGAGAACCGGCGGCAAGCTGTCGGCCAATGGCAAGAGGCCGCGCCACTCGGCAAGCCGCTGCTCCTCGTCCCATTCGTCGTCACCCAGCAAACCCAGAGGATCGTCATTGCGCCGTGACGGGGCAGAGACAGGCGCCTCGCTTGCCGGCACCTTGCCCGTATGGATGTCGAGCAGTTTCTGCGAACGGGCAAGAAGCGCGTCGATCTCGGCCATCTCGGCAGCGAGCGGCCCGTCCTCATCCCCGCCCTCGTCGTCGGTCTCGAGCGGAACCGCAGGGCTCTTGACCTCCGGCGCCGTCCCCTCCCCTTCCCCGAGCGTCGCCGTCAGCGTTGCCAGCCCCGCGGCTCCGAGCGCCCAGGCCGGTTCGCCGGTCCAGATGCGCCGGCGGGCCCGCAGCACGGAATGGGCGATCGTCAGCTCGTGGCTCGGCGCCCGGCTATCCATATGCGCATCGTGCAAAACCAGATCCTCGACATGCACCAGTTCGCCGGCCACCCACAGCGCGCCGGCAGCATCGAAGAAATGACTGCGTTCGGCAAAGCCCTCACCGACCGGCGAACGCACCACCCGTTCGTCCAGCCGGGCCAGCGCATCCTCTGCTGCGGCAAAGGATGGAAGCAGAGTTTGAAGCATCGCAGCGTCGATATCGTAGCGCATTGTTAAGCTTTACGGTTTTTCACAAATGGAAGCAAAACAGATGTTTTCTTCCGCCATCTATGACATGGTTAACGGCGCATTTCAACAAATGGCTGGGGAAGGAAGCGGTCGCGACGCCGGAGCGGGCCGCCGCTCAATTTGTAGCGGTCGCAGCTGGCGCGAAACTTTTTCATGGCCCTTCATCCGGTTTTCCTCGCTGCCGGTCCATTGGCCCGCATCAGCGCCATCAGCATCGGCCCAAGCGAGAACTCGCCGCGCTCGGCCCGCCGTGTCAGATCACGCAGATAGCCGCCGGCCGAGTTGATATGTCCGCCCCTTTCCAGGATGCAGGCGATCACCGTGGCGGCGTTTTCCGGCCCCATGACATCGCAGGCCAGCTGATAGGCGCTCGGGCTGACGCCCAGCATCGAACGGACCATGACGGCCGCGGCCATCAGATCCCGCCAGCTGCCAATCCCGCCCCCCGGTCCATAAGCGACGACCTCGGGGCAGGCTTGCAGCACCATGGCAAGGGGGAAGGATTTCGGCGGCTCCCGCCACGGCCGCGGTTCTTCCTCCGGCTTTGCGCCCTGCTTCGGTTCGAAGCTTGGTTCAAGTTCAGATATGTGGTGTGGGTTTGAATTATGTATGTGCCGACCGTTTTGGCTGTCATTGGCGTCTGATTTTTCTGCTTTCGTCTTCAATTCCAGCGTCTTGACAATCATTTCACGGAAGGCTTCGAGATCGGCTAGCAGATGTTCGATCTCCGCGGCCGACGGGCGGCGCGGCAGGCTTGCTGTAAGCAGGTTGAAATGCATCTGCATCTCGATCCATTCGCCGGCAATTTCCTCTTCCAGGGCGATCTCGATTAGTTTGCTGATGTCGCGTCGGCAGAGCGTCAGCCGCTCCCGCAGGCGCTTCCATTCGAGCTTGTTGGCGAGCACCTGAGCCGCCTGTGCCTCGATCTCGCCGGCACGCGCCAGCAGCGGCGCCAGGCTGAAGCCGAAGGCCTCGCCAAGCCCGCCCTCGCCGTTACGGCGAGCGAACCGCTTCCCGTTCGGGCTGTCACGCCGGATGATCAGCCCGGCTTCCACCAGCATCGCCAGGTTCCGCCGCAGCGTCGTTCCGGCCATCCCGTGCGTGCGCAGCGACAGCTGCTCGTTCGAGGGAAAGACCACGAAGCCGTTGGCCTCGGCAATCTCGTTCTTCGGATAGAAGGTCAACAGCGCGTTGAGAACCGCCAGCGCACGATCGGATACGCCGACCATGTCCTTTGCTTCGCAGAGCGAACGAAAGATCTTCCACTTATCGACCGATGCGTCCGGTTCGACCTTGCTTGCGCTTTCCTGGCTTGCCAGCATGCCAAGCGTCATCGATCGCCGCCCAAAGGGCGTCGATACGTATTGAGGCTCCATGTCCCTCACCTTTTTTCAAGGCAAAAGAAATCTACCACCCAAAAGGATGCCGAAGATGCTTGACAGTGATTCGAGGAAGTGCGATTCTCAGATTGTCCAGATATGAGAAAGGCTTCCGCGACGGCAACGTTCGGAGGCTTTTTTCTTTTGCGGCCTACTCTCCTGCTTGCAACCTGCCGGCCCGATAGGCTTCGTAAAGCTCATCGAGACGGCGCGAAATGTAAGCGCCGAAATCCGGCGCATCGCCGGTTTTCAACGCGATCGTGAAGGAATTGCCGGCGCTCTTGATTCGGCCGGCGATCTTGCCGCCGCTCTTCGGCTTCCAGTCATATTCCGTGGCTTCGGGCTTCGCCTCTTTCCTGGCGAGCTCGGCAACCAGAAGCTCAAAGCGGCGATCGCTCTCCTCGGCCATGAAGTTTTCCGAGCCGACGAGTTTGGCAAGCCGCGCCGCCGTCATCCCGTTCCAGTCCTGGGCAAGCGCCATCCATTTGCGGCGGCCGATGCCGGGGGCAGCCCCCACAGACCTGACGATCTCGGCCGGGATGGCCCTGGCGACGGAGAGCAGCTTCGACAGCTCGGTCTTATCGGTCGACAGCGCCTTCATGATGATCGGACGCTCAAAACCCTTGAGCTCGAGGTTGAGGGCAAAGACGGCGCGCTCGATGTAGGAAAGGTTGCGGCGGGCCGAATTTTCGATGCCCTGGGCAATGACCACATCAGTATCGTCGAGCTGACGCACGATGGCCTGCACCTTGCGGCCAAGCAGCTTGACCGCCTGCAGGCGGCGATGGCCGTAGGCGATCTGGTAGCGGGCCTCATCATCGGGATGGCGACGAACGAGAACCGGCACTTCCTGGCCGTTCTCGGCAATCGACTGCACCAGTTCGTCGTCGATATCGAGCGGCTGGTCGGCGAGGCGGTCGCGGACGAAGGAGGAATCGATCAGATCGGGATCGAGTTCGACGATGCGTTCGCCTGAGAGCAAGGCTTCCTGCATCGCCCTGCTCTCTTCCTCCATGCGCCCGAGGGTCAGAGCCATCGTCCGGACCGGCCCGGCCGCGCCGCGCGAAGACGATTCTTCGTAGTTGGCCGCGGCCAACTCCTGCGCCGTATCGTCGAAAAGACCTTTCAGGCGGTCGCGTCTGCTCATGTCCGGCCCCAGGCTTTGTGAATGCCGGCGAGAACCTCGCTGTTGGCGGCATTGACCGATTCCAGCGCCCGATCGTAAGTCGAGCGGCGCACCTGCCCCTTCTCGATTTCGAACAGCGTCTGCTTGGTCAGGCCGGCATCGGCGATCGCCGTCGATTTGAGAATGGTCGCCGTCAACACGTCGTCGCCGAACAGACTGCGCAACAGCGCAACGATCTGTGACTGCGGCGCGTCGAAGGGTTCGTGACGGGTGACGACATATTTGATGAAATCGTGCTGCAGATCGCCGCCGGCCTTGCGCACCACGGAAAGCAGATCCGAGGTCATCAGCAGAAATTGCGACATGGAGGCGACATCGACCATCTGCGGATGGATGGTGATGAGCAGCGAGGTTGCCGCGCAGACGGCGCCAAGGGTGAGATAACCGAGCTGCGGCGGGCAGTCGATCACCACGACGTCATATTCGGCCTCGACCTCGGCGATGGCCACGCCGACGCGGCGAAAGAACAGCTCGGCCGGTTTTTGCCGGTCGTTGAGCGCCCGCGGCGTTTCATGCTCGAACTCCATCAGTTCGAGATTGCCGGGCACCAGATCGAGCCCGTCGAAATAGGTCTTGCGGACGATATCCTTCAGCGGCTTGCGGCCGGCATCGTAGCGAATGGCGCCATAAAGCGTATCGCCATCTGAAAGATCGAATTCGGGCTGGACGCCCAGCATGGAGGAAAGCGAGGCCTGCGGATCGAGATCGATGGCGAGCACCCGATAACCCGCCAGCGCCAGATACTGCGCCAGATAAAGCGTCGTCGTCGTCTTGGCCGAGCCGCCTTTGAAATTGGTGACGGCAACCGTCTGCAGCTTCTCGCCGGGGCGCCGCCAGGGAAGATAGGATAGCGCGTCCTTCGGCTTCAGCTTCGCCATATATTGGCGCAATTCATTGATCTGGCCGAGCGTATAGGAGCGCCGGCCATTCTGGGAAAGCTCCGGCTGCGGCCCCTTGCCATCGAGGGAAAGCTGACGAAGATAGCCGTCGGACACGCCGATCATCTGGGCGGCCTCGCCTGAAGAAAATGTCCGTAGCGTCTTTTGCGCGAGCGGCGGAAACAACTTGTCGCGGAGAAGCTTCAATTGCCGCGAAAGCTGGTTCGCATGCCGCTCGATCCGCACATCTGTCGTCGATACGCTAATGTTGTCCAAAACACCCAATCCTTTTCGATGCGCTTTTCTGTCAACATAGCGTCAAAAAGCGTATCGAAAGTGACACGATTCGGGATTTCCGGCAACATTGGGGGCCAGGAGCCCATTCCGGCGCGGTTGGCCGCGGCCAACTCTTCATCATCACCCTTGCGGCGAACCGGCTTTTTCGGCAAGACCGCCGGGACTCATGGGAGCATCGGCTTGAAGCACATCCATATCATCGGCATCGGCACGGGCAACCCGGAGCACCTCACCATACAGGCAATCAACGCGATGAATTCAGCCGAGGTGATCTTCCTGCCGGTCAAAGGGACGGGCAAGGAAGAGCTCGCCGAGATCCGCCGAGACATCTGCGAACGATACATCACCCGGCCAGGGATCCGAATTTCAGAATTCGCGGTGCCGCAACGGCAGACGGCAGACAGAAGCTACACGCAAAGCGTCGACGCCTGGCATTCCGAGATCGCCCTTATCTATAAGGAGCTGATCTCCGGCCTGCCCGATGACGGCCGTGGCGCCTTTCTCGTCTGGGGCGATCCCAGTCTCTACGACAGCACGATCCGCATCATCGAACGTGTGCGGCAGGACGCCGGCGTCGATTTCGACTACAGCGTCATTCCCGGCATCACCAGCATCCAGGCCCTGGCCGCCAGTCACAAAGTCCCGGTCAACCTCGTCGGCAAGCCGATCGAGATCACCACCGGGCGCAGGCTGGCGCGGGACGGTCTCCAGGCCGCGACGACGATTGTCATGCTCGACGGTGAGCAGGCCTTTGCGAAGATCGACGATCCCGACGCCGAGATCTTCTGGGGCGCCTATCTCGGCACCGAAGACGAGATCGTCAGATCCGGGCGGCTCGGCGATATCGCCGCCGACATCGTGGCGCTGAGGGCCGACGCCAGGCAACGGCATGGCTGGATCATGGACATCTACCTCCTGCGCAAGGGACGGGATTTCGCGGAATAGCCGGGTCGACCGTTTCCATCATGTTTTTGCCGCGCCGGCCGCGATCATGTAAGAAACGGACAGAGGATTAAGAATGGGCATCGAGACCGCCAAGGCGATCGACAGGAAAGGCCCGACGGACGGCCATGGTCGCACGGCGGCGAAGATGCGCGCGCGCGGCGCCTGCCCCGCCCTCGCCGCACCGATGGCGACCGGCGACGGTCTGCTGGTGCGGCTGCGGCCGGCCGGCGGTGCGCTGACGCTGCCGCAGTTTAGAGCATTGGCGTGCACAGCCGCGGCGCACGGAAACGGCATTCTCGAGATCACCGCCCGCGGCAATCTGCAGATCCGCGGGCTGCGGGCCGAGACCGTCGGACGGCTCGCCGCCGATATCGACGCCGCCGGCATCACCGTGCCGGACGGACCGGCGATCGAGATCTCGCCGCTGCACGGCCTCGACCCGGAAGAACTGAGCGATCCCGCCGCAATGGAACTGTCCCTGCGCAGCACGCTTCAGGATCTGCTTGCCTCGCCTCAACTGGCACCGAAACTGTCGATCGTCGCCGACGGCGGCGGAACCTTCGGCCTGTCGGCGCTTACCGCCGATATCCGTTTCGTCGCGCAATCGCAGGCGACTTGGCTTGTGGCGCTCAATGGCGATGGTGCGACCGCAACACCGGTCGCGATCGGTCCTACCGAAGTGGCGGTCTCGGCCGTGGGCGAGGTTTTAAGCCTGCTGACAATGCTCGGGCCGGGCAGCCGGGCACGGGATATCGATCCAGCGCTTTTGCGGGCGCGTTTTCCCGCCTTGAGCGAGCTCCGATCCATTTCGTCCGGCGCGAGGAAGATACCGCTGGCAGGCCTGCGCAGATTGGCGGACGGCAAAACCGTGCTCGGCGTCCGGCCGGAATTCGGTCAGATGCGCGCGGCCGATCTGATCGCCCTGCTCGATCTGGCCATGGCCCATGGCGCAGCGGAGATCCGGCTCGCGCCCGGCCGCGGTTTCTTCCTGCTCGGGCTTGCGGCGGATACGGCACCGGCCGTGCAAGCCGCGGCGGCCCAATACGGCTTCAACGCCCAATTCGGCGAGAAAGCCGAGCATATCGCCGCCTGCGCCGGCGCCGGCGCCTGCGGGTCCGCCTTCTACGAGACACGCGGCTTGGCGCGCCGCATCCTGGCCGCCGCACCCGCGCTCTTCGACGGTTCGCTGACGCTGCATCTCTCCGGCTGCGCCAAGGGCTGCGCGCATGCCCGGCCGGCGCTGACGCTGACAGGCACTGCTGAAGGTTATGACCTCATCCTCAACGGGAGTGCCGCGGATCGACCGGACGAACGGATCGCTGGCGGTCGGATCGATTTCGCTATAGAGAGGCTCGCCCGGTCCATCGAAGACAACAGAGGCGCTGGCGAATCGGCTGCCGCCTGCCTTACACGGCTTGGCGCAATCGGCGTTTCGAAGGCGCTGCGACAGGAATAAGAATGCCAGACTACGATTATATCCGCAGCGGCGACGCGATCTACGAGCGTTCCTTTGCGATCATCCGCGCCGAAGCCGATCTTTCGCGCTTCACCGAAGATCAGGCCGAGATCGCCGTGCGCATGATCCATGCCTGCGGGCTGGTCGAGGCGGCGGAGCATTTTGTGTTCTCCGCCGATGTCGTCAGCGCCGCGCGCGACGCGCTGAGAGCCGGGGCGCCGATCTTCTGCGACGCGGAAATGGTATCCCAGGGCGTGACCCGGGCACGGCTGCCGGCGCTGAACGAGGTGATCTGCACGCTGCGCGATCCCGCCACGCCGGAACTGGCGCGCGAGATCGGCAATACCCGCTCGGCTGCGGCCATGCATCTCTGGCTCGATCGGCTCGGCGGAAGCGTTGTCGCGATCGGCAATGCGCCGACCGCGCTCTTCCATCTGCTCGAACTCCTGCGCGACGGCGCCCCGAAACCCGCAGCCATCCTCGGCATGCCCGTTGGCTTCGTCGGCGCGGCGGAATCGAAGGACGCGCTGGCGGAGAATTCCTATGGCGTACCCTTTGCCATCGTGCGCGGCCGGCTCGGCGGCAGCGCCATGACGGCGGCCGCCATCAATGCGCTGGCGAGGCCGGGCCTATGACGACAACAGGCCGTCTCATCGGCGTCGGCACCGGTCCCGGCGATCCGGAGCTTCTGACCCTCAAAGCCGTCCGCGCCATCCAAGGCGCCGACGTCATCGCCTATTTCGCCAAGCAGGGCAGGGGCGGCAACGGCAAGGCGATCGTCGAGCCACTGCTGAAATCCGGCGTGACGCTGCTGCCGCTCTATTATCCCGTCACTACCGAGATCGATAAGAACGACGAGCGTTACCAGAGCCTGATCACTGAATTTTACGACCGGTCTGCGAAAGCCGTCGCCGGCCATCTCGATGCCGGGCTGACCGTCGCCGTGCTCAGCGAAGGCGATCCGCTGTTCTACGGTTCCTATATGCACCTGCATGTCAGGCTTTCCCAGCGCTACCCGACGGAGGTGATCCCTGGCATCAGCGCCATGTCCGGCTGCTGGTCGCTGGCGGGCATGCCGATCGTCCAGGGTGACGACGTGCTTTCCGTACTGCCCGGTACGATGGCCGAGGCCGAGCTGACGCGCCGCCTTGCCGATACGCAGGCCGCCGTCATTATGAAGGTCGGCCGCAATCTGCCGAAGATCCGCCGGGCCTTGGCGGCGGCCGGCCGGCTTGCGGAAGCCGTCTATGTCGAGCGCGGCACCATGGCGAATGCGGCGATGGTAAAGCTTGCCGACAGAGCTGACGGCGAGGCGCCGTATTTTTCGCTGGTCCTTGTGCCTGGCTGGGAGAACAGCCGATGAGCGGCCGGCTTTTCGTGATCGGCACCGGTCCCGGCAATCCCGAGCAGATGACGCCGGAAGCGCTCGCCGCCGTCGATGCGGCAACGGATTTCTTCGGCTACGGCCCCTATCTCGACCGGCTGCAGCTTCGCCACGATCAGCTACGGCATGCCTCGGACAATCGCGAAGAACTCGACAGGGCAGGGGCGGCCCTTTCGATGGCAGCGGATGGCGCCAAGGTCTGCGTCGTCTCCGGCGGCGATCCCGGCGTCTTCGCCATGGCGGCCGCCGTCTGCGAGGCGATCGAGAACGGGCCGGCAGCCTGGCGGGCCGTCGATCTCACCATCCTGCCCGGCATCACCGCGATGCTGGCGGTGGCGGCAAGAGCCGGGGCTCCGCTTGGCCACGACTTCTGCGCCATCTCGCTCTCCGACAATCTAAAGCCTTGGAATATAATAGAAAACCGCCTCGAATTGGCGGCCAGAGCAGGTTTCGTCATCGCTCTCTATAACCCGATCAGCCGGGCGCGGCCCTGGCAACTTGGTGAAGCCTTCAAGCTGTTGCGCGACCATCTGCCGGTAACGACACCGGTCATTTTCGGCCGGGCGGCCGGACGGCCAGACGAACGCATCGCAGTGCAGCCGCTGTCGCAGGCGGATGCCTCGGTGGCCGATATGGCGACCTGCGTCATTATCGGCTCGGCCGAAACCCGGATCGTCGCGCGGCCCGGCCGGCCGGACCTCGTCTATACCCCACGTTTCATGGCAGGGGGAAGAAGTGCTTGATCGCTGCCAGCGCCGCCTCGACAGTGTCGACCGTCTTGACCGTGGACGCCGGCGCGCGCGTGACCATCATCACCTCGATGCTGAGCAGGCGGGCCGCCTCGATCTTCGCATAGGTGGCAGCGCCACCGCTGTTCTTGGCAATGATGACGTCGATCCGGCGCTGCTTCAGCAAGGCAGATTCACCTTCCAGCGTGAAGGGGCCCCGATCAATCACATAGTCGACATTGGCAAGCGCCGGCTCGACGGGATCGACGCTGCGGATGAGATAGAAATGCTGCGGCGCCGCCTCCGCATGATGGGCGCCCTGCCGGCCCGTCGCCAGCAAGACCCGGCGAGGGGAGGGGCCGAGCGCCTCGATGGCGGCCGGAATGCTCCGCACCTCCCGCCAATGATCGCCCGGCAGGCGCTGCCATTCGGGACGGCGCAGCGCGATGGCGGCGATACCGGTGGTCTCGGCGGCAAAGGCGGCATTGGCGGAAATGCGCTCGGCGAAGGGATGGGTGGCGTCGATCAGCAGATCATATCCGCCGGCCGTCAGAAAATCGGCCAACGCCGCAGCGCCACCGAAACCGCCGATGCGAACCGGAACCGGCTGCACAGCCGGTTTTTCGGTGCGGCCGGCCAGCGACAGAAGAACATCGCCATTTGCCCGCGCCGCCAGCGCCTCGGCGAGCAGGCGCGCTTCGCCGGTACCGCCGAGGATCAGAATGCGAGGTCTTCCCATGTCTGATCTCTCTCCTGCTTCCGGCCCGCGCTGGCTGACTATTATCGGCATCGGCGAAGATGGTCCAGAAGGGCTTGGCGAAGAGGCGAGGCGGCTGATCGCCACCGCGCCTGCCGTCTTCGGGGGAACACGGCACCATGCGCTTGCCGCGTCGCTGATATCAGGCGAAAGGTTTTCCTGGCAGAGCCCGCTCGCGCATTCGGTCGATGCCATTCTCCAGAGGCGCGGCACGCCCGTCGTCGTGCTCGCCTCCGGCGACCCGTTTCTCTACGGCGTCGGTGCAACGCTTTCCCGCCATGTGGCGGCGGAAGAAATGCGCACCATCCCGGCGCCATCGGCCTTCAGCCTCGCCGCCTCGCGTCTCGGCTGGCCGCTGCAGGACGTCGCGGCGATTTCGCTGCATGGCAGACCGATCGACCTGATTCGGCCGCATCTGCACCCCGGGCGGCGCATCATCGCGCTGACTTCGGACGAGAAGGGCCCGGGTGGGCTGGCTGCCCTGCTTGCCGCCGATGGTTTCGGTCAGTCGCAGCTTACCGTGCTTGAGGCGCTGGGCGGCCCACGCGAACGGCGAAGACATGCCCTGGCCGCGGATTTCGACCTCACCGATATCGATTTCCTCAACGTCTGCGCCCTGCAAATCGCGGCAGGGGAGGGGGCGCGCATTCTGCCTTTCGCCGCCGGGCTCGAAGACGCGCTGTTCGAGCATGACGGACAGATCACCAAACGCGAAATCCGGGCGATGACGCTGTCCGCGCTCGCGCCGCGCCATGGTGAACTGCTCTGGGATATCGGTGCGGGCTCGGGATCGATCGGCATCGAATGGATGCTGGCCAATCCATCGCTGAAGGCAATCGCCATCGAGCAGTCGCCGGAGCGGGCCGCGCGCGTCGCGCGCAACGCATCCGCCTTCGGCGTGCCACATCTCGCCGTTGTCGAAGGTGAAGCACCCGGCGCGCTGGCGGGCCTGCCGGAGCCGGATGCAATCTTCCTCGGTGGCGGCGGCAGCGAGCCCGGCGTCATCGATGCAGCGATCGCCGCGCTGAAGCGGGGAGGGCGGCTCGTCGCCAATGCCGTGACCCTGGAGATGGAAGCCGTGCTGCTCTCAGAACACGCAAAACGCGGCGGCTCGCTGACACGGATCGAAATATCGCGCGCGGGGCCTGTCGGCGGCATGAGCGGCTGGCGGCCGGCCATGCCGGTGACGCAGTGGTGCTGGACGAAAGGATGACGCAATGACGGTGCATTTCATCGGCGCGGGGCCGGGGGCTGCGGATCTGATCACGGTGCGTGGCCGCGATCTCATCGCCCGGTGCCCGGTCTGTCTCTATGCCGGTTCGATCGTTTCCCCCGAACTGCTGCAATATTGCCCGGCGGATGCGCGGATCATCGATACCGCACCGATGTCGCTCGACGAGATCGAGGCGGAATATCTGAGCGCCGCTGCCGCCGGCCAGGACGTCGCAAGGCTGCATTCCGGCGATCTCTCGGTCTGGAGCGCGGTCGCCGAGCAGGTGCGCCGGCTTGAAAAACACGGCATTGCCTATACGATGACGCCAGGTGTTCCGGCCTTTGCCGCCGCCGCCTCGGCGCTCGGGCGCGAGCTGACGATCCCGGCCGTCGCCCAGAGTCTGGTGCTCACCCGCGTTTCCGGCCGCGCTTCGCCGATGCCGAACGATGAGACGCTGGCGAAATTCGGCGCGACGGGCGCCACACTGGCGATCCATCTGGCAATCCATGCGCTGAAGCAGGTGGTGGAGGAATTGACGCCGCTTTACGGCGCCGACTGCCCGGTCGCGGTCGTCGTCAAGGCCTCCTGGCCGGACGAGCGCGTCCTGCGCGGCACGCTCTCAAATATCGAGGCAAAGGTTGCGGCCGAACCGATCGAACGCACGGCGATCATCTTCGTCGGCCCGTCGCTTGCGGCAGAGGATTTTCGCGAGAGCTCACTCTACGACCCCGCCTATCAGCGCCGGTTCCGAGGCCGGGAATAATTTCAAAGATTGGCCGCGCTGGTGCCGCGGCCCTCGAAGATCAAACGATGAGCGTGCTCGCCCTCCGTTGTGGACAAGCATTGAAAAACCCCGCGACGTCATCCTCGGCCTTGTGCCGAGGATCTGCCCAACTCCAATTAAGCACCTGAAAACAAAAGTTTTCCTGTCAGAGCAATTGCAGTGGTTAGATGCTCGGCACAAGGCCGAGCATGACGGAGGACTTTGTCTCAAACCCGCGCGGACAAATACTCCATGCTGGCGCGAAGCGCGCCGGCCGGGTCCTTGACCGCATGCACTTCGGCTGCGAATGGCTCGAAGGAGAAGGGGCCGTTATAGCCCGCCTGCAGCAGCGCCTTGATCTGCCCGGCATTGTCGAGCCGGTCGTCGCCATCGACGAGCACGCGGTGGGAATCGCGCATATCGGCAACGGAAACAGAGGGGTCGCTGACGCCGGAAATGTGCACGAGGCCGGCAAGCTCCGGGAAGGTCGCGGCTTCGCCGGCAAGGTGATGGTGGAAGGTGTCGTGGACGAGCTTGAAGGTCGATTGCGCGCCGAGTTCCTTGATTGCCTCGGCCGCCTCGGTCTTCGAGCGCAGCGAGCAGATCTCGAAGCCGAGCGGCTCGACGAGGCCGATAATCCCGGCTTTATCGAGCATCGGCTTCAACGCCCTCAAGGACTGGCCCAGATTGGCCTGCCGTTCGCCATCGGCGCAGCCGGTGCCGTCGTTCTTCGGAACGAGGACCAGCGCCTTTGCGCCGCAGGCGCTGGCATAATCGATCAGTTCCTGCGCTTCAGCGGCCCTAGCGGTATTCCACTCGTTGAAACGCTGCAGCGCGTTGATCGAGATGATCGTCAGCCCGTGGCGGTCGGCAGCCTGCTTGATTGCCTCCGGTTTGGTGCCGTCGAGAATGGCGTTGCCGGAAAGGTCGTTGCGAATCTCGACCGCGTCGATGCCGAGCGACTTTGTCAGCGCAAAGAAATCATCAATGGCGAGCGACGGCGCGGCCATATGGTTGAGCGCAAAGCGGATGGAAGTCATGACGGATATATCCTCCTCATCTCCGCGGCATAAGCGGAGCGGTTCCTCGTGAATGGGCCCGCGAATCTCTATCGAAATTCCCGTGGCAATCCATCGGCCATCGCTGCTGGTCGCTTTCATTGCTGAAAGAATTTCAGCCTAAATGATAGAATTTCATCATTTCTCAGATGTTCTCCGAAATATGGATATCGAAGGGCAGGAAGAACTGGCCGGGAACAGCCGTTTCGCTGTTTTCGATCGCACTCGTCATCAGTCCTATCAGCTCTTTGCACAGTGCGGGCAGGGGGGTGCCGATCGCCATGGCGACGATATCGTCGGCAAGCCCGGCTTTGCTGTCGGGCGTCAGCTCGTTGACCACGAGGACGATCCTGCCGGCGAGACTTTCCTCACGGATCGCCGAGATCGCGCCCTCCATACCGCCGCCGCAGACATAAAGGCCGACGAGATCGGGATGCTTTTGCAGCAGCGTCAGCGTCGCCTCATGGGTGATCTCGGGAGTATCCAGGTTGATCAATGTATCGATGACGTCGAATTCCGGCGCGTTTTCACGAAAATAGGAACGAAAACCGATCTCACGCAGCTCATGTCCGTGAAAACGGTGGCTGCCGACGAAGCAGGCGACCTTGCCCGGCACACGGGCAGTCTTGGCAATCACCCAGGCGGCGGTGCGGCCGACCTTGCGATTGTTGACGCCAATATAGGCATTGCGCACCCCTGAGGCGAAGTCGGAAAGCAGCGAAAAGACGGGAATGTCTCTTTCCCTCAGTTCTTCAATTGCCGCCGTCACCGCAGGATAGTCTGGAGCGACGAGAGCGATGGCCTGATTGCGGGCGCCGAGGGCCCTGAGCTTCTCGACGATCGCCGCCGGTGTCGAAGCGGAGGGATAGTCGATCTGGATCTGGACACGGGCGGTGGTCACGGCGCGCGCCGCCACTTCGATCTCGCGAGCAAAAGCCTGATAGAAGGGCTGCATCGGCTTTTGCAGCAGGAACGCCAGCTTGTATTGCGGCAGATCCTCGAAGACGCGTTGCCGGATGAGGCCGACGGCATGGTAGCCGATCGACTGGGCCGCGTCATAAACCCGCCGCGCGGTTTCCTCGCGCACGCGGTGGCGACCGTTGAGCACCCGGTCGACGGTGGCAACACTGACGCCCGAGGCACGGGCGAGATCGGAGATGGTCGGACGGCGCATCGGCGTTCCTGATAGATTCGATCATGAATGCAAGCCATTTCTGATGGCTTTTGATAGATTATATCAAGCCTGCATTGAGCGCCTTACAAAGTCAACCTATCCTCCCAAGCATGGCATAACGGGAGGCGGATGATGACGATCCAGGCAAAGAAACGGGACTACGACCTGCTCGGCGAAAGCGGCCGCACCGCTGTCGAGACGGGGCTGGCGGCAGCGCAATGGTACCACACGGAAATTCCGCGCAAGGAAATGAAGGCGCTGATGCAGCGTTCGGATGCCCCTGGTATCCGTGACACGGTTATCTGGCTCGGCAGCATGCTGGTCCTGGCTGGGCTCGGCGTCTATTTCTGGGGCTCGTGGGTCGCGCTGCCCTTCTTCCTTGCCTATGGCGTGCTCTATGGCTCGGCCTCCGACAGCCGCTGGCACGAATGCGGCCACGGCACCGCCTTCAAGACGCGCTGGATGAACGACGCCGTCTACCAGATCGCCTGCTTCATGATCATGCGCAATCCGGTGACCTGGCGCTGGAGCCACACACGCCACCACACCGATACTGTTATCGTCGGCCGCGATCCCGAGATCGCCGTCATGCGGCCGCCCGATCTCGTCCGGCTGGTCCTCAATTTCTTCGGCATCCTCGATGTCTGGCATGCGATCGTCGACATGTCGCGCAATGCCTTCGGCGTCGTCAGCGCGGCTGAGAAGACCTTCATTCCGGAGATAGAGCAGCCGAAAGCGATCCGCATCGCCCGCATCTGGCTGGCGATCTATCTGGCGACGATCGCCACCGCGCTCGTCATGGGTTCGATCCTGCCGCTGATGTTGATCGGCCTGCCCCGCCTCTACGGCGCCTGGCACCATGTGCTGACCGGATTGCTGCAGCATGGCGGCCTTGCCGACAACGTCATCGACCACCGGCTGAACAGCCGTACGGTTTATATGAACCCGATCAGCCGCTTCATTTACTGGAACATGAACTACCACGTCGAACATCACATGTTCCCGATGGTGCCCTACCACGCGCTTCCGAGGCTGCACGCGATGATCAAACACGACCTGCCGGCGCCGAATCCGTCGATCCTCTCGGGCTATCGCGAGATGATCCCGGCCTTCCTGCGGCAGCTGCGCAACGAGGATTATTTCCTGAAACGCGAGCTGCCGGCCACCGCGCGGCCCTATCGCGAAGAGTTCCACAACGAGCTGGCTCCGGCCGCGCAATAATCACGATCGGGGGAGGATAAGATGAGCGGAAATTGGATCGAAGTCTGCGGCAAGGATGAGATCGACGAAGAGGATGTCATCCGCTTCGATCATGGCGGGCGCACCTTTGCGGTCTACCGCAGCCCCGACGACGAATTCTACGCCACCGACGGGCTCTGCACGCATGAACATATCCATCTCGCCGACGGGCTTGTTATGGATGAGATCATCGAATGCCCGAAACATAACGGCCGCTTCAACTACAAGACAGGCGAAGCCAAAGGCGCACCGGTCTGCGTCAATCTCAAGACCTATCCCGTGAAGGTCGAAGGCGGCGCCGTCTTCATCGCGATCTGAGGAGGCTGTCATGGCCCATTTCGTTATCCTGGGGGCGGGCGAATGCGGTGCACGCGCCGCTTTCGCCCTGCGGGAAAAAGGTTTTGACGGCGACATAACGCTTGTCGGTGCCGAGCCCCTTCATCCCTATGAACGGCCGCCGCTTTCGAAGGGGGGTGCCAATGCAGGCGATCCGAAATTCATCGCTGCGTCGGAAAAATACGCCGACAGCGGCGTCCGGCTGCTGACCGGCCTGGAAGCCAGGGATTTCGACACTGCATCCAGGACCGTCACCTTTTCCGACGGGGCGACGCTTTCCTACGACAAGCTTCTGCTGGCAACGGGCGCTGCCGCGCGTTGGTTTCCCGGCGCGCCTGAAGGTAGCGCCCATATTCGCGCACTGAGGACACATCATGACGCCGCGGCACTGCGCGATGTGATGAAGCCGGGGAAGCATATCGCCATCATCGGCGGCGGCTTCATCGGCCTGGAACTGGCGGCGACCGCCCGTCTGCTCGGCGCCGAGGTCACCGTCATCGAAGGGCTGGAACGCGTGCTGAAGCGCGGCGTGCCGGAAGAGATCGCGCATCTGCTGACCGAACGCCACCGCACCGAGGGTGTCGATATCCGCTGCGGCGTCTCGATCGAGAGGCTCGGCGAGGAAGGCGGAAAAGCCGTGATCCGATTGTCGAGCGGCGAGCGGATCGAAGCCGATCTCGCCCTTGTCGGCATCGGCGCCCGGCCGAATGTCGAGATCGCCGAAAGGGCGGGCCTGACGATCGAAAACGGCATCGCCGTCGACCGCTATCTCCAGACCTCGGCGCCAGATGTTTTTGCCGCCGGCGACTGCTGCTCCTTTCCGCTGGCGATTTATGGCGGCCGGCGGGTGCGGCTCGAATCCTGGCGCAACGCCCAGGAGCAGGGCACATTGGCCGCGGCCAACATGCTCGGTCTCGACCAAGCCGTTTCCGCCGTGCCGTGGTTCTGGTCGGATCAATACGACATGACGCTGCAGATAGCAGGCCTTGCCGAAGGGGCGGCCACGCATCAGCGCCGCGACCTCGGGGCCGGCGCCTTCATTCTGTTCCATCTCGATGCCGACGGACGATTGATCGCCGCGAGCGGCATCGGACCGGGCAACGCGGTGGCGCGCGACATCCGCCTCGCCGAAATGCTGATCGCAGCAGGTGCGCATCCGGATCCGGCGGCGCTGCGAGCCAATGACGTCAAACTGAAATCTCTGCTGGCCGCCTGAGCCGCCCGATATATTCACCCGTTGTACTCACAGGAATTGACAATGAAGAAACATAAGCGCGCCACCGTTGCCGACCTGCTGGCGGTAAAAGGCAAGCGCCAGCTCACCATGCTGCGCGTCACCTCGCTGGAGGAGGCCGAAGCGGCCGAAAAGGCAGGGATCGACATCGTCTCGGTGCCGCCCTCGCTGCTCGGCCCGGTCTTTCGCGAAATCGCGCCGACGCCCTTTGCCATCCCCGGCCTCGAATATGGCGATCATGTCTCGGCGGAAGATTATCTCCGCGCCGCCTTTGCGGCACTGAAGGCCGGCGGCGACGCGGTCTATTGCGCCGCCAGCCTGCAGACGATCCGGCGCATGCGTGATGAGGGCATCCCGGTCTGCGGCCATCTCGGACTGATCCCGTCGAAGGCGACCTGGACCGGCGGCTTCCGTGCCGTCGGCAAGACCGCGGCCAGTGCGGCCGAAATCTGGCGGCAGACCAAGGCGCTGGAAGAGGCCGGCGCCTTCGCCGCCGAAATCGAAGTCGTGCCGGGCGATGTCGCCGCCGCCATCAGCAGCAACACCTCGATGCTGATGATCTCCATGGGCGCCGGCAGCGGCTGCGATGCCCAATATCTCTTCGCCGACGACGTACTCGGCGCCAATCGTGACCATTATCCGCGCCACGCCAAGGTCTACCGCAACTTCGCCGCCGAACACGACCGGCTGCAGCGCGAACGCATCGCCGCCTTCACCGAATTCGCCGAGGATGTCCGCACCGGCGCCTATCCGCAAAAGCGCCATCTGGTTGGCATCGACGAGGCGGAATTGAAGGCTTTCCTGGATCGGCTGGCGAGCGAGACGGGGAATGGTTGAGAGCAAGTGCCCGCCTGTTCTTTGCCTTCGCTTACGCTCAGTGCATTCGCTTCGCTCACCCCCTCATCTGCCTGCCGGCATCTTCTCCCCGCTGGGGAGAAGGGGTGTGGCGGCCTCTCCCCCCTCTTGAAAGCTTGGATGTGGGAATGATGACCGTGCGGCTTGCTCCCCTTCTCCCCAGCGGGGAGAAGATGCCCGTTAGGGCAGATGAGGGGGTGAGGAGCGCCCGCGACGAACGCCTTGAGCGCGAGCGAAAGGCATCTTCACAAGAGACAAGAGAGATGTGGAAGGCCCGCGAAGTGGCTTCCGCTCCATTGGCTTCCGTCCCCGCCTGTGTCAGGAATGACCCATTCGGAACGGAGTATTCGGTCCCCTGTGACGATCGGCTTTGCGCATGCGGAATTGATTGCGGTGCTCGTCGCGGTGACGGGGGATGAGCCGCGTGTGATGACGATCCGTTCCGGCAATGCGCTGCCGTCAGGTCCCTTCGAAATGGGGCATCGCACCCTGCAATCGGGCCTGCGCGAATGGGTGCAGGAGCAGACGGAACACCCGGTCGGCTATCTCGAGCAGCTCTACACCTTCGCCGACCGCGACCGGAACAATGATATTCCCGGCGGCCGGACGATCTCGATCAGCTATCTCGGCCTCGTCAACGAACAAGCGGGCGCCGGCCGGCCGGGATGGCACGGCTGGTACGACTATTTTCCCTGGGAAGACCACCGGCACGGCCGGCCGGCCGTGCTCGACGAGATCGTGGCGCGCCTCAGAGGCTGGGCCGATGCCGATCCGGCCCGGCGCGAGCTGCGTCATCGCCGCGCCGATTTCACCTTCGGCCTCGACGGCGGCGGCTGGAACGAGGATCTGGCGCTGCAGCGCTACGAACTGCTTTATGAAGCCGGGCTGGTCGCCGAAGCCGGATGTGCCGCCGAAGCCAATCTCGGCCGGGTGATGTTTGCCGATCACCGCCGGATTCTGGCGACCGGCATCGCCAGGCTGCGCGCCAAGATCAAGTACCGCCCCGTCGTCTTCGAGCTGATGCCGGAGAGTTTCACGCTCTTGCGGCTGCAGCGCACCATCGAGGCCTTGGCGGGGCTGACGCTGCACAAGCAGAATTTCCGCCGCTTGATCGAACAGCAGGAACTGGTCGAGGAAACCGGCTGCACGGAAAGCGAAACCGGCGGCCGGCCGGCCAAGCTCTTCCGCTTCCGCCATACGGTGCTCGAGGAACGGGCACTCGCCGGAACGAAATTACCGCTCTCCCGCAATTGACATATGCTCATGGTGAGAATATCTATTTGCCCATGATATGCTCAAATAGAGCATAATAAGGAGCCGGTCATGAATCACCCTGTTTCCGCATCCTCGCTCTATGAGCGCGTCAGCCGCGTCATCCCCAAAGCCGAATGGATGTCGTTCGAGAGCGATGTCGACGCCATCCTCGAGCTCAAGCGCCGCCGCAACGCCGTCATTCTTGCGCATAATTACCAGACGCCGGAAATCTTCCACGGCGTCGCCGATATCGTCGGCGACAGCCTGGCGCTTGCCCGCAAGGCGATCGAGGTCGATGCCGATGTCATCGTGCTGGCCGGCGTGCATTTCATGGCCGAGACCGCCAAGCTGCTGAATCCCGAGAAAACCGTGCTGATCCCGGATCTCGGCGCCGGCTGTTCGCTGGCGGATTCGATCACGCCTGAAGATATCGCCCTGTTGCGCCAGGCCCATCCCGGCGTCCCCATCATCACCTATGTCAACACCTCGGCCGCGGTGAAGGCCGCCTCCGACATCTGCTGCACCTCGGGCAATGCCAAGCAGGTGGTGGAATCGCTCGGTGTACCCAAAGTGCTGATGATCCCGGACGAATATCTGGCGCGCAACGTCGCCCGCGAGACCGATGTCGAGATCATCGCCTGGCACGGCCATTGCGAGGTGCATGAACTGTTCACTGCCGACGACGTGCGCCAGCTGCGCGAAAACCATCCCGGCGTGACGGTGCTCGCCCATCCCGAATGCCCGCCCGAGGTGGTGGCCGAAGCCGACTTCGCCGGCTCGACCGCCGTCATGTCGGATTATGTCGGCAGCCGGAAGCCGGCGCGCGTCGTGCTGCTCACCGAATGCTCGATGAGCGACAATGTCGCCGTGCACCATCCCGATGTCGAATTCATTCGCCCCTGCAATCTCTGCCCGCATATGAAGCGGATCACCCTTGCCAATATCCGTTCGGCGCTCGAGGAAAACCGCCACGAGGTGACGGTCGATCCGGCGATTGCCGTGGCCGCGCGCCGCGCCGTCGAAAGGATGCTGGCGATATGACCGAGATTCTCCACAATCTCGCCGGCCGCACGGTGATCGTCGGCAGCGGCCTTGCCGGGCTGATGACCGCGCTGACGCTGGCGCCCAAACCCTCCGTCATCGTCACCCGCGCCGCCCTTGGCACGGAGACGTCGAGCGCCTGGGCGCAGGGCGGCATCGCCGCCAGCATGGGCGCCGACGACAGCGCCGAACTGCACCTTGCCGACACGCTTGCCGCCGGTGACGGGCTCTGCGATCCCACGGTTGCCGCCGGCATCATTGCCGAAGCGCCGGCGGCGATCGCCGCGCTGGAGCAAGCCGGCGTGCGTTTCGACCGCAATGATAAGGGCGGGCTCTCGCTCGGGCTGGAAGCCGCCCATAGCCGCCGCCGCATCGTCCATGCCGGAGGCGACGGCTCCGGGGCCGCGATCATCGCCGCGCTGGTGCGGGCAGTGCAGCAGACGCCGGCCATATCAGTGCTCGAAGGTTTCGAGGCGCGGCGGATTTTGATGGACGGGGAGAAGGTCGCCGGCCTGCTCTGCGCGACCGCCAACGGCGCCACCATCCTGCCGACATCGGAACTGGTGCTCGCCACCGGCGGCATCGGCGGGCTTTACGACGCGACCACCAATCCGATGGGTAATTTCGGCCAGGGCATCGCGCTCGCGGCAAGGGCGGGCGCCGATCTCACCGACATGGAATTCGTCCAGTTCCATCCGACGGCGCTCGATTCCCGCCGCAGGCCCTTGGCGCTGGTCAGCGAGGCGGTGCGCGGCGAAGGAGCCTTGCTCGTCAACGAACGCGGCGACCGCTTCATGGCCCGCGTCCCGGGCGCCGAGCTTGCGCCGCGCGACGTGGTGGCGCGCGCCATCAGCGCCGAAATCGCCCGCGGCGGCCGGGTCTTCCTCGATGCCCGCGATGCGCTCGGCGGCCGCTTTGCCACCCGCTTTCCCGTCATCGCAGCCCTTTGCGGCGAGGTCGGCATCGATCCGGCGAAAAATCTCATTCCGGTGCGCCCGGCCGTTCACTATCACATGGGTGGCGTCGCCACCGATGCGAATGGCCGCAGCTCGGTTGCCGGGCTCTGGATTGCCGGCGAGGCGGGTTCGACCGGCCTGCATGGCGCCAACCGGCTGGCCAGCAATTCGCTGCTGGAGGCGGCGGTGATGGGCATGCGGGCGGCGCGCGACATCGCAGCCATGCCGGCGCGCGCTGTCGGCACCATCTTTGCCGATAGACTGCCGGCACCCGCCGATGCATCGCTCGTCCGGCCGATCGTCTCGCGCCATCTCGGCGTGCTGCGCAATGCCGGCGCCCTTGAGGACGCGATCGCCGCATTGCTGCCGATTGCCGAAGGCGACGGCCCTGCCGCCGATCCCGCCATTGTCGCCTTGCTGATCGCCGTCTCTGCCAGCCTGCGGCTGGAATCGCGCGGTGCCCATGCCCGCACTGATTTTCCGCTGAAGCTCGCGGCTGCCGACCGGTGCCGCATGCACCTTTCCCAAGCGCTGGAAATCGCCCGCGCCCCCTATGTCCTTGCCAGGAGTGCTTGAGATGCACCTCGTCCCGCTTCCGCGCCTGATCGTCGAACCTTTGGTCCGCGCAGCCCTGCTCGAGGATCTCGGCCTTGCCGGCGATATCACCTCGGCCTCGGTCATCCCCCACGACCACCGCTCGACGGTCGTCATGGCCGCCCGCCAGCCGGGCGTCATCGCCGGTCTCGATGCGGCCGAACTCGCCTTCGCCCTCGTCGATCCGGAGATCGCCATGCGCCGCCATCGCCAGGACGGCGACGCGGTCAAGCCGGGCGACGTGATCGCCACCATCGAAGGTCCATCACGCGGCCTGCTGACGGCTGAGCGCACCGCGCTGAATTTCCTCGGCCATCTCTCCGGCATCGCCACCGTCACGGCAGAGATTGCCGCCGCCATCAGCGGCACCAAAGCCTCCGTTGCCTGCACCCGCAAGACGACGCCGGGGCTGAGGGCACTGGAAAAATATGCGGTGCGGGCCGGCGGCGGCATGAACCACCGTTTTGCGCTCCACGACGCGGTGCTGATCAAGGACAATCACGTCGCCATTTCAGGCGGCGTCACTGAAGCGATCCGCCGGGCACGCGCCGGCATCGGTCATCTGGTGAAGATCGAGGTCGAAGTGGACACGCTTGATCAGCTGCGCGAAGCGATGGCGACCGGCGTCGATGCCGTTCTGCTCGACAATATGACGCCGGATCAGCTGCGCCAAGCCGTCGCCATCGTCGCCGGCCGGGCGATCACCGAGGCCTCCGGCCGGGTGACGCCGGCAACGGCCGCCGCAATCGCCGCTTCCGGCGTCGACCTCATTTCCGTCGGCTGGCTGACGCATAGCGCCCCGGTCCTGGATATCGGGCTCGATTTCGTCGAGGCGAACGCGACGGAAACAAGCTCGAAACGGGTTGCGCAGATGCTCTAACTATTTAATTTAGAACAGGATTCAGATTTTACTCCGATCCGGCCTAAAATCATCCTGTTCTACTCTGCCGGCTATAAAGGCCAGTCGCGGCTCAAACAACTCCCCGCCGGAGAAGGTCCACAGCACCTTAATCGGCAAGTGTTCGCGAAGCATCTTCTCGGCGAGCGACACGCGAAAATGCAAATATTCGCTGAAACTTCTTCTCTTTATAGCAAAAACCGCTATGCGCGGCGCTCTTATAGCTCTAACATGTTTTCGCGACCGCTACGTTTGCGCGCCATGGCTTTCAGGGGTGAGAACCGGGATGCAACGGAGATCCGGACTGATGTCGAAGAACAGGCTGTGCCTGCTCGGAAGACCGAGGCTGCTGGCAACGGGGAGGGAACTCCCTTTGCCGGAGAAGTCTTATTTTCTCCTCGCCATGCTCGCCGCCGAAGCCAATCTCGAACTCGACCGCGAAACCGTCAGGCGGCAGCTCTGGCAGTCGGAACTGCCGGAAAAACGGGCCGGCAGCCTGCGCCAGCTGCTGTCGCGCATCGAGCAGAGCATTCCCGCCGACCTTCCGCCGCTGCTTGCCGCGACCCGAACGCATATCGGGCTTGCGGACGGCTGGGAGGTCGACGTTCACATCCTGAAACAGAAAGGGCCGCTTGCCCCCGAAGACAGCGATATGCTGAACGGCGAACTGCTGGAAGGCGCCAAATCGCCGACGCAGGGCGCCGAGGACTGGCTGACCTTTGAACGCCAGCGCATCGACGAATGGCGCTCGGCCCATCTAACCCGGCTGATCGAAACATCGGAAGACCGGTCGGATGACGAGCAGGTCGCGCTTGCCAGGCGCCTGCTTGAACTCGACCCCGCCAGCGAGACGGCCTATCGCGCCCTGATGCGCACCCATGTCAGGATGAACGATCCGGCTGCGGCCCGCCAGGCCTATCTGAAATGCAAAAGCCAGCTGAAGGACGAGTTCGATACCGAGCCGGAGGAAAGCACCACGGCGCTCGCCCGCGAACTCGGCCTGATCCCGGCAGCACAGGCAGCCGTGCCGGAGCGCCCGTCTGCATCAGCCATGTTCGCCGGTCTGCTCGGCCAGCCGCGCATCATCATCCTGCCGCCGGAAAGCATCTTCACCGATCCGCTGATGGAGCGTATCGGCAGGGCGCTTCTCGAAGACGTCACCATCGGCCTCAGCCAGCAGCGCGGCTTCAAGGTGATCGCGGCGCATACCAGCCTCGAAATCCTCAGCCGCTCGATCGATCCGGCGCGTGCCGTGCCCGGCCCGCTCGACCTCAGCTTCGACTATGCGGTCTATGTCACCATCCAGGGCCGCGACGAGGACGTCTTTGCCACCTGCCGGCTGACGCGGACGACGACATCGGAGGTGATCTGGGCGCTGGAACTGCCGCTGGTGATGCAGAAGATCAGCGAATCCTTCGCGCATCTGACGCGGCGGATCGTGTCTTCGCTCGCCGACACGATCGAGCGCCACGAGCTGGCGATGCCGATCGGCGAAGCGCCGGCCTCAGCCTATCGCCTTTACCTGGAAGGCAAGCGGCTGATCGCCCAGACCGATCTGCAGCACCTGCGCCAGGCGCGCAAATGGTTCAAATCCTCGCTCAATCGTTATGAGCATTTCTCCGCCGCTCATGCCGGCGTGTCGCGGGCGCTCGGCATGGAATGGCTGATCCGCGGCATGCGCGACACCGACCTGCTCGATGAGGCGAACGGCGCCGCCCGGCAGGCGCAGCAGTCCGACCCGAACAGCGGCCGGGCCTATCGCGAGCTCGGCTTCGTCGCGCTTTATCGCCGCCGCTTCGACGAAAGCCTGGAATATTTCCAGCAGGCCCAGGATCTCAATCCGAACGACGCCGATATCCTCGCCGATTTCTCCGACGCACTTTCTCATGACGGCGATTTCGACCGGGCGCTGGAGCTCAGCCGTGCCGCCTTCAAGCTCAATCCGCTGCCGCCGGACTATTATTACTGGAACCTCGGCGGCATCCACTTCATGCGCGAAGAGTATGAAAAGGCGATCGAGGCGCTGGAACCGGTGAAGACGAAACAGGCGACCGCCCGTCTGCTCGCCGCCTCACATGCCATGTCGGGCGATAGGGGCAAGGCCCATAGCTACGCCAAAACGGTTCTGGAAAACTTCCCCGATTTCCGCAGCGAGGACATCCGTCATTTCGTCCCCGATCGCGATCCCGCCTTTACCGAACCGCTGATAAAGGGCCTGCAACTGGCCGGTCTCCCCTGATTACACCGCCTTTTAACGAAGCCTGTAACGCTTAAATGACGCAGGCAATGTTTCCCTTCGATGGTTAACGGCAGCGCGCTGCCAAACCAATCGGAGATGGAACATGAAGACGAATGCTGAAAGCACCGCAGTTCAGACACAGTCCCTGCGCTTCTCTGCCGCTGCCAGAGCAGCGATGAAACAGGACGAACTCAACGTTTCCGCCAATGCGCTCGAAAGCCTGACGCATGCACTGAGGTTCCGTTAAGGACGAGACCGGTATGTCCGCTTTTGCCGATTTAGGGCAATTCCAGCAAAAATGTGAAGCGGTTTTGCGGGCGGGATTGCATGAAAACAAAGAGACGGAGCATTTCCGTGACCAGACGGAAAACGGAAATGCTCTGGAGACGCTCGCCGGTGACCTCGAACGTTCATCGGCCGGCGTCAGCGAATATCATGACCGCGCGGTCACGCCGGCGCAGACACTTGCGGCCATCAGGCCGCATCTGCGCGAGTTCGGCATTACGCGCGTCGGCCTGCTGACCGCGCTCGACGTCCTCAACATCCCCGTCGCTTTCGCGACGCGGCCGAACAGCCATACGCTCTCGGTCTTTCAGGGCAAGGGTATCGACAATGATGCCGCCATGACCTCGGCCGCCATGGAAGCGATCGAGACGAGGATCGCCGAAATCCCACCCGCCGACCTGACGCTGGCGACGGTGGAGAGCATGCGGGCGGAACATGCCGCCATGATCGATCTCGACAATGTCGCACGCTGCGCGCCCGACGAGATCGGCAAAGGCCTCCTTCCCTGGTGCTCCGGGCTCGACATTCTTTCCGGCAGCAGCGTCTTCGTGCCCTGGTGGCTCGTCGGCCTCGATCACCGCGGCGAAAGGCCGCCGGGTTTCGAGCAGTCGAGCGATGGGCTCGCCTCCGGCAACACGCCGTCCGAAGCGGTCCTGCATGGGCTTTGCGAGCTGGTGGAGCGCGACGCCTGGGCCCTGACCCAGCTGAAATCGCCGCAGCGGCTGAAGGAAAGCCGCATCGACCCCGCCTCCTTCGGCGATGCGGTTATCGACATCATGACCGATCGGATCGCCCGCGCCGGCATGCGGCTGCTGCTGCTCGACATGACCACCGATATCGGCGTCCCGGCTTTTCTTGCCGTCATTCTGCCCGGCAATCTTACCGACCGCGTCGATGCGCGCTGGGCCCATGTCTGCGGCGGCTGCGGCTGCCACCCCGACCCCGTGCGGGCCGCGCTGCGCGCCATCACCGAGGCGGCGCAGAGCCGGCTGACCGCGATTGCCGGCAGCCGCGACGACTTCTCTCCGCGCATCTATCAGCGGCTCGACCGCAGCGAGGCGATGCAGCAGGTGGTCGAGCTCTGCGAGGGCGACGGCCGGATGCGCGCCTTCCAGACCCGTCATCCCCGCGCTGCGACGATCCAGGACACCATCGCTCATATCGCCGGCCGGCTGGCGGCAACCGGTATCGAGCAGATCGTCGTCGTGCCGTTTGCGCATCGGGTACTGCCCGTCTCCGTCGTCAGGGTAATCGTCCCGGGCCTGGAGGTCGATATATCAGGCCAGTACATCCAGCTCGGCATGCGGGCGGTCAACACCATGAGAGGAGCCCAGTCATGAAGGTGCTGTTCGTCGGCCCGAGCCTTGGCAGCGATCTCACTGCTGCGCGCGCCATGTCCCCCCGCATCGATTTCCGGCCGCCGGCCGCCTGCGGCGACATCCTGAAGGCCGTTCACGACGGCGTCACCGCCATCGGCCTCGTCGACGGTTATTTCGGCGATCTGCCCTCGGTCTGGCACAAGGAAATTCTGTTCGCGCTCGAACATGATGTCGCCGTTGCCGGCGGCGCCAGCATGGGCGCGCTGCGGGCGGCCGAATGCGCGCCCTTCGGCATGGTCGGGCTCGGCTCGATCTTCGAAGATTACGAGGCCGGGCGGCTGCTCGACGACGAGGCCGTCGCGCTGGTGCACGCGCCGCAGGCGCTCGGCTGGCTGCCGCTTTCGGTGCCATGGGTCGATTTCGAGCCGACCGTCGATGCGCTCTTTGCCAATGGCGAGATCTCGTCAGGCGAGCGCAAGAAACTGCTGCTTGCCGGCCGTTTCCTGCATTTTTCCGAACGCACCTATGCCAAGGTCGCCGACGAGTGCCACTTCCGAAAGCCGCGCCGCGACCAGATCCTCGCCGCTGTCCGTCAGCATCGCGTCGAGCGCAAGCGCAGCGACGCCCGGCTGGTGCTGGATTGGCTGCGCCGGGACGAATTCCTGCCCGTCAACCGTGACTGGCGCTTCGCCGCGACCTCGCATTGGGAGCTCTTGCACGCCGAAGTCACGCGCAATGCGGTTGCTGTAACGCTTGAATAACGGTCCCGGCGGAAAGATGCAGTGGTGATGGAATCGTAGGGTTTCACGGCCAAAGAGGCGGGAACGATGTTTGAACAACGCAACGAAGGTACCGGCAGCGAATACTCAAGGATCTTCCGGCTGCTGTCGGCAGCCAAGGAGGAGGCTGAAAAGCTTCAGCTGCGTAATCTGATGCACCTGACGAACATGGCGCTGCTGCAGGTCGTGATCGATTGGGACGGCATAGATCCCGACAGGGAGCTAGACGTCAATCTCGAGAAACTGCTCGGCAGCAAAGCCAAGATCGCAATGAAGGACGCCAGCGAGAATCTGATCCTGATCGATCGCCATTAATCCGGATCAATGGACATCAATCTCGGTCAACCCCCATCGAGCCCGATGGAATTGATCCCGATCGCTATATCCTCATGCGGCCCGTTGGATTCGCGTGAAGGAGACCTGGTTTATTCGGCCGCTTCGCCTTCCACCTGTTCGGTGTGGGCTATCGCCTGGACGAGTTTCAGGATCTTCTTGCGAAGAGCTTCGTTCTTGATCGAAAAGAACGCCGCATTGAGAAGCACGCCTTCGCGCGAGATAATGAATTCCTCGCTGGGAGCCGGGTTGTCGTTGGCCGTATCGGGGGACGACAGATCGTCGAAAAACGTCCTGACATCGACCTTCAGCGCGCCGGCGATTTCAACCAGCATGCTGGCGGAAACGCGATTGGAACCCTTTTCGTATTTCTGGATCTGCTGGAACGTTACGCCAACCCGGTCGCCTAGTTCCGTCTGAGAAACTTTTCTCAGCAGACGCTGGATACGGATGGTCTTTCCGACGTGAACGTCGACGGAATGCGGTTCTTCTTTCATTTTTTCCCTCCTGAGGACACCGGATTACAAGTATTCGCCAAATCCGTGTCTGACAACTTTTACCTGAGTTGGTTAAAGCTAGCAATTGCTCGGCGGTAAGTCGTCCCAAACCGAAACATTGCGTCGCTTCATCCTTACAGAAGCAAAAGACATGCCAAAGTAGCACTTTTACAAGGCACAGCACATCACGTGATTTCGTGACGTCAAAGCGACCAAAGGCGCTGTGCATTGGCGAAAAGCAGCTTCGCCCGCTCCGCCTCACTGCTGCCGGACAGCACGGCATGGGTTGCCGCGACCCAGGTGGACAGGCCGCCGCCGAGCGTGCAGACCGGCCAGTCGCTGCCCCAGACGACACGATCCCAGCCGAAACTCGCAATCACATGCTCGATATAGGGCCGCAGCGTCTGCGCCGTCCATGTCATGGCGTCGGCATAAGCAACCACGCCGGAGACCTTGCAGACGACATTCGGCCGCCGGGCGATCTCCGACAAACCGGCCTTCCACGGCTCGAACGCATCGGAGCGAATATCTGGCACGCCGCAATGATCGAGCACGAACTGCACATCCGGCGCGAGATCGACGAGGACTGTGACGCGGCCCGACTGGTGCGGCAATGTGCAGAGATCGAAGGTCAGGCCGCTGCCGCCGATGCGGCGGATGTTTTCGCGAAACAGGGCGCCTTCCGACACGTCGTCGGGCACGACATGCAGCACGCGGCGGAACCCCTTGACGAAGGGATCGGCTTTTTGCCGCTCGAGATAGGCGACAAAGCCTTCCTCTTCCGGTCGGCAGGAGACGATGGCGCCGGCAATCAGACTGCCTTCCTTCCCCGCGAGGCCGGCGATGTGGTCGGTCTCGCCCTGCATCGCGGCGGGATCGACGTCGACCTCCATATGCAGCGCCGTGGTAATGCCGCAGCGCCGCGCCTCGGCCGCGTAGGTCTCATAGAGAAAATCATGATCGAGATCAGGCACCTGTGAAAGCCAGGGATAGGGCAGTGCCGAGCGATCGATAATGTGCAGATGGGTGTCGATGAGCACGCTTTTTCTCCTCAAAGGCAGGCCGTGCCGCAAGCTATCCCCGGTGAATGGATTGTTCAAATAGAAATTCCCGGCCCGTGGCCTCACCTAACCCTCTCCCCGTAAGGACGGGGAGAGGGGACTTGCCATGCGAGACGCTGGTGAGGAATGGAGAGGTCGCGACATATCCCCTTCGCCCCGCGAGCGGGGGTCCGAAGGACGGGTCGAGACCCGTGGCTCGACCCCGGTCGGTGCCGGCAGGCGGATGAGGGGCCGCTCTCGCAGCGGCCGTCAGCCAGGATTGGCGGCATCCGCACCGGCCAGCTGCGAAAGCTGGTTGGCGGTCTTTTGCACCAGCATGATCGCCTGGCTGATATCGGGTGCCGTCGGCGCATTGACGAGCGCGATGAAGGGGCAGGTGAGGGCGGCGATGCAGCGCCCGTCCGGGCCGAGGACGGGCGCGGAAAGATTATAGACGCCGGATGTCTGGGCGCTTGCCATCATCTCGTAGCCGCGCTCGCGGATCTGGTCGAGACGATCGTAGAAATCGGGCCCGAGTTCTATTTCCGCCCGGCTGCGCACATGTTCCGAGATCATCATCTCCCGCTCCTCCGGGCTGCGGAAGGCGAGCAGCACGTGCCCGGAACCGGTATCGAACAGGCTGATATGGGCGCCGATGCGGATCGAGAATCCCCAATAGTCCGGCGCCTCCTGCTGGGCGATGACGACAGCCGCGCCGCGATCGAAGACGGCAAGGTGATTGGCCTGGCGCGAGCGCTGGGCGAGATCGCGCATCAGCGGCGTGGCGTAAGACGCGAGCCGGCGCACCGGCGTGTGCAGTTGCGCCAGACCGAAGAGCTTCAGCGTCAGCGAATAGCGGTCGCCATCGAGCCGGGTGACGTAACCGCGGCGCACCAGGCGGTCGAGCATGCGGTAGAATTCGTTGGGGCTGCGGTCGAGCCGCTTGGCGATCTCGGCCTGGGTGAGGCCGCTGTCGACGCCGGCGAGCAATTCCAGGATATCGAGGCCCTTGTCGAGCGCAGGAGCGCGGTAGCGGTCTGACTCATCGGTCTCCATTCCTTCCTCCTGTGAATATCATTCTGCATATACGCAGAACGGCGGCCCGAAAAGGAAAAGTTTGCGCTTGCCCCTTGGCGGATCGTCTGTTTGTCTATAAACAGACAAATCATCACTGAAGATGCAGTTTACGTTGGGTGAGATATAGCACGCGGAAACCCGGCCGGCTGCCAGCGCCATCTTGCCGGAGGGCGGTCCCAGCGCGCAAACTAGAAGCGGGTGAATGCCCGAGCCTTCGCCAAGACATGAACTGCATTAAGACATGAACTGCATTCGATCGTTCGGCACAGACAATTCCAGAAGAGGCCCGTGACATGACAAACAGACTTTCCGGCAAGACCGTTCTTATCACCGCCGCCGGCCAGGGCATTGGCCGGGCGACGGCGATCGCCTTTGCCGCGGTCGGCGCCAAGGTCCACGCGACCGACATCAATACCGGCGCGCTGGCAACGCTTGCAGCGGAAACCGGCGTTTCCACCCATCAGCTGAATGTGCTCGAAGAGGATGCGGTCAAGGCTCTCGTCGCCGAGATCGGCGCTGTCGACGTGCTGTTCAACTGCGCCGGCTTCGTTCATGCCGGCTCGATCCTGGAGATGAAGGATGCCGATTTCGAATTTGCCCTCGACCTCAACGTCAAGGCGATGATCCGCACCATCCGCGCCGTGCTGCCCGGCATGCTGGAGCGCAAGGACGGGTCGATCATCAACATGGCCTCGGTCGCCTCCAGCATCAAGGGCGTTCCGAACCGCTTCGCCTATGGCGTCACCAAGGCGGCCGTCATCGGACTGACCAAATCCGTCGCCGCCGATTATGTCGCTGACGGCATCCGCTGCAACGCCATCTGCCCCGGCACGGTGGAAAGCCCGTCGCTGCAGGACCGCATGCGCGCCCAGGGCGATTATGACGCGGCCCGCGCCGCCTTCATCGCCCGCCAGCCGATGGGCCGGCTCGGCTCGCCGGAAGAGATCGCCGATCTCGCCGTCTATCTCGCCGGCGCCACCTATACCTCCGGCCAGGCGATCGCCATCGACGGCGGCTGGACGATCTGACTTCAGCCAAGGAAGCCGGCCGGCAGCCCTGCCGGCCATCCGGCTCTTGCAATTGGGAGAACTACCATGACCCGCATCACCGACCTTCGTGTCTTCGATCTCCGCTTTCCCACCTCGCAAAGCCTGGATGGATCGGATGCGATGAACCCCGATCCGGATTATTCGGCCGCCTATGTCATTCTGGATACCGATGCGCCCGGCCTTGCCGGCCACGGCCTGACCTTCACCATCGGCCGCGGCAACGACATCTGCTGCATGGCGATCGAGGCGATGCGCCATCTCGTCGTCGGCACCGAGCTTGCCGAGGTGCTCGCCCATCCCGGCAAATTCTGGCGGCATCTGACCAGCGACAGCCAGCTGCGCTGGATCGGCCCGGAAAAGGGCGCCATCCATCTGGCGACCGGCGCCGTCGTCAACGCCGTCTGGGATTTGCTCGCCAAACAGGCGGGAAAGCCGGTCTGGCGGCTGGTCGCCGATATGTCGCCTGAAGAGATTGCCGATATCGTCGACTACCGCTATCTCACCGACGTGCTGACCCGTGAGGAGGCAGTCGAGATCCTCAAGCGCGCTGAAACGGGCAAGGCCGAACGCATCGCCATCCTCGAAAAGGAAGGTTATGCCTGCTACACCACCTCGGCCGGATGGCTCGGTTATGAGGACGAGAAACTGCGCCGCCTCTGCAAGGAGGCGATCGATGCCGGCTTCAACCATATCAAGATGAAGGTCGGCCGCGACCTGGAAGACGATATCCGCCGCCTCCGCATCGCCCGCGAGGTGATCGGCCCCGACCGTTATCTGATGATCGACGCCAACCAGGTCTGGGACGTCGGCCAGGCGATCGACTGGGTCAAGGCGCTTGCCCCGGCAAAGCCCTTCTTCATCGAGGAACCGACAAGCCCCGACGACGTCGCCGGCCACCGTAAGATCCGCCAGGCGATCGCGCCGGTGAAGGTCGCGACGGGCGAGATGTGCCAGAACCGCATCATGTTCAAGCAGTTCATCGCCGAGGGCGCGATCGACATCGTGCAGATCGATTCCTGCCGCATGGGCGGGCTGAACGAGGTTCTCTCCGTGCTGCTGATCGCCGCCAAGTTCGGCCTGCCGGTCTGGCCGCATGCCGGCGGGGTCGGCCTCTGCGAATATGTGCAGCATCTGTCGATGATCGACTACGTCGCGGTGTCGGGCACCAAGGAAGGCCGCGTCATCGAATATGTCGATCATCTGCACGAACACTTCCTCGACCCCTGCCGGATCGAGAACGCCGCCTACATGCCGCCCACCCTGCCGGGCTTCTCGATCGAGATGAAACCGGCATCGATTAGCAACTATACGTTTCCTGCTTAAGAAAACTTCGCCAGGGCCGACGTATCGGCTGCCGGCCGCAGGATGATTTCCTGACGCCGACAGTCTTTCCCGCAGCCGACGGGCTTCCAATCTGACGGGACTGCTCCAATTCACTTGGAGGCGGGCGAAGCTTGCTTTTTTTAGCAGTGAGGAATATTTTCAAACGGTGAATGCGGAGGGGGCCCAGCACCAGCAGGCCAGCAAATTTTATTGAACTTAAACAATAGAATGTTTGCGATCGAGCCATGCCGAAGTTTCATCACATCCGGAGACTCTGCGCCTATCTGCTGACCATCGCAGCAATACTGCTGTCGACGGCCACCGCATATGCCGCCGTCACGGAAGGTGAAAACGGCCGCCGCGTCGCGCTGGTCATCGGCAACTCGGTCTATAAGACGCTGCCCTCGCTTCCCAATCCCGCCAATGATGTCGAAGAGGTGGCGACGACGCTGCGCGCGGCGGGTTTCGACGTGACGATCGGCGTCAATGTCGACCGCATCGGGCTCGAGGATACGGTGCGCCGGTTCCTGCGTTCGACCAGCAATGCCGAGGCCGGCCTGATCTATTATTCGGGCCACGGCATCCAGGTGGGCGGGCAGAATTTCCTGGTGCCGGTCGATGCGACATTGGAGACGCCCTATGACGTCGAGACGCAGACCATGCCCCTCGACCTCATCCTCAACCATCTCAAGCAGAATTCGCGGGTGCAGCTGATCTTCCTCGATGCCTGCCGCAACAATCCCTTCAACGCCCAGAAATTCTGGATGGCGGAAAAACTGGAGCCGGTCGGCGCCACCCGCGGCCTTGCCCGCATCGACAGCGATCTCGGCAGCCTGATCGCCTTTTCCACCGAACCGGGCCAGGTGGCGCTCGATGGTACCGGTGCGCTCAGCCCCTATTCCGAATCCTTCATCAAACGCGCCAGCGAACCCAACAAGGAAATCCGCCAGGTGCTGACTGATGTGCGCCGCGACGTGATCGCCATGACCAACGGCAAGCAGGTCCCCTGGGAAAACTCCTCGCTGATGGACAGCTTCTATTTCATTCCGGCGCCGCCGCCGCCGAGCGTCGAGGCGATGCAGCAGTTGAGCGTGCCGGAAGGGGCTGCCGCCACAAAGCTGACGATCGCCCCGCCGCATGACGAGACCGGCTCGGCGCTGCTCGTCACCCTCAACCAGCTTCCCCAGGCCGGCAAGCTCAGCTTCGACGGCAAGCCGGTCGAGCGGGGCGCCAAGATGCCGGCCGCGGCGCTGACGGCGCTCACCTATGATTCATCGGGTGTCACCGCCGGCACCGTCGGCCTGATCGGTTATACCGTCAGCGATCCCTATGGTCAGGCGACACAGGGCGTCGTCGCCATCACCGTCTCGGCGGATGCCGGTGCCAAGCTCGCCCAGCTCGAACAGCAAAAGCAAGTGCGGCTTGCCGATGCCGATGCCTATCTGAAAACGCTGCCGCGCGATGTCGGCACGACGATCGGCGTCGGCCCCGTCGCGGCCAGCCTGCCAATCGTTCCGGCATCGGCCGCCGAAATGACCTTCAAGGTCGCGGCCCTGCCCGACAAGGGCACGCTGCGCGCCGGAGACCGGGTGATCGGGCTCGGCCATGTGCTTGAAGCCGCCGATCTTCCGGGCCTTTCCTACGAGCCGCAGATCGGCACCGAAAACCAGCCTTTCGCCCTGACGCTGCAAGCCGCCAATGACGACCTGGCGCCGGCGACCGTCACCTTCAAGCCGACGCTCGACGCCTGCGACACATCCGCCGCCGCCCCCCTCGACCTGCAGGGCGTCACCGCAGGCAAGCTCCCGAACGAGATCGACCCGAACGTGGCGCTGCCGGCCTGCACCGAAGCAATAAAGGCCTATCCCGAGGTGGCGCGCTTCGTCTACCAGCTCGGCCGCGCCCAACTTGCCAATCGCGACACCAAGACGGCCTTTGCGACGATCAAGAAGGCGATGGATGCCGGGCATATCCGGGCGATCGACCAACTTTCCAGCCTGTATATCGTCGGCGCCTCCGTGCCAGCTAATCCCGCAAAAGCGAATGAAATTGTCCAAGCAGGGGCCAAGAAGAACGACCCCTATGCCTTATACACGTACGGCAAAAGCCTTTATTACGGTCGAGGTGTGAAGGCTGACACCCAGCAGGGTCTCAAGCTCATGCTGCAATCGGCAGACCTCGGGCATACCTTCGCGATGAACGAGCTTGGTTACATCTTTCTCAATGGAGTCAATGTCCCCGCCGATCCGGAACGCGGAATCCGCTTCTATGAGGCGGGCCTCGCACGCAATGATATCTATTCGATGAACAATCTTGCGCTCGTCTACCGTTTTGGAAAAGGCGCGCCGGAAGATCTCCCGAAAGCACTTGAGCTTTTCACTCGGGCGGCAGAGGGCGGTCAGCCCTATGCCCCGACCAACCTCGGACGCATGTACAGGGATGGCATCGGGGTTGCAGCCGACAAGTCGGCCGCGGTGAAGTGGCTGGAGATGGGTGCGGAGCGCGGTGACTACTGGGGGGCGTTAGACCGCGCCCGACTGGCGAGGGACGAGGTCGCAGATCCGGAGAGCATGACAATTGCGGCGCGTTATTTTGCGCTTGCTACCGCTGTCAACATGACGACGACAGGCGATCCGAAGAATCAAGCGCTAGCGGAACTCAAGACACTGCCTAGCGCCGCGAAAAAGAAAGCGGAGGCAAGCTTTGCCACCGAGCTAAGTGCCCAAGAACTGAAGGCAATTTCCAAGTCCAAGTCGATCGACGACAGACTTGTTAAGCTCGCCAAGGCGACATGGGTAAAGCGAAATCCGAGGTATGATCTCTTCTAAATGGCGGTCTGGGGGCGCCCTACATGAACAGCAAGCTAATCATCCGTGTGCTCATGTGCTCGACTTTCATCGCGGGCTCAGGCGCAATCCTGCAGAGTTGCATCTTCGACCCCGGCGCGAGGACACTGTTCGCCAGCGAAGAGCCGACGGTCAATAACCAGCCAACGACAAAACGAACGCCGACCGTCAAAAAGGTAGCGGCAACGAGCAGTCAACCAGCTTTTGCTCGCTCTGACAACGGATCTGGCGGGAATTCCAGCTCTGGCGGCGGTATGGGCGGCGGTTCCAGCAGTAGCAGCTCTAGCAGCAACGGCGGCGGCAACACAGGCGGCGGCAACACAGGCGGCGGCTGGAATTCAGACCGCCGCTTGAAAACGCAAATTCGTCGCATCGGTACGTCGCCCTCGGGAATTCCAGTCTATGTATTTCGCTATATATGGGGCGGCCCACTTTTTGTCGGTACGGTGGCTCAGGATCTGCTTTTGATCAGGCCTGATGCGGTTATGCAGACTGCGTCTGGGTATTATATGGTGAACTACTCCGCGCTCGACATCGATATGGTATCCATAAGCGAACGTATTTCACTGGCTACACCGGCAGCCAGCGAAATGGCGGTAGCACTCTCTGTGAACGCTGCAAGCGACCGCCCACGGTCACAATCCATATCTTCGAAAGGCATCGCACTGTCGACAGTATGATCAAAGCGATGGACGGCTGACTCGATGAGACTCCTTGGATAGGAAGTCTCTGGATTTCAAAACAAGCGGGAATTCAGCATCACGCGACATCCAGGCCCAGGAGATTGGCGAGGTCAGCCCCTCATCCGCCTGCCGGCACCTTCTCCCCGCACGCGGGGAGAAGGGGATATGCCGCACCCTCTCGGTCCCCTGCAAGCGCCTCGTGTGACACGTCCCCTCTCCCCGCGAGCGGGGAGAGGTTAGGGTGAGGGGGCAACTTGGCGGTACGAACCTATGCAACAGACTGACGCTTCCGCCTTCACCCATCCAGCCCCTTGAAACGCACCGGCTGATAGCCGCGCATCAGCAGGCTGCCGAGTGAATAGGTGTTGCGGCAGACGCGGCCCTTGCAGGCGTTGGGCGAGGCCTCCATCACCTCGACCTTGCGGTCGTCGGTGAAGCGCATGAACAAGAGCACATGCGAACCCGGCTTGTTCAGCGCGTCGCCCGGCCGCATCGACCAGGGGTCGGAGACGCGTTTGGTGATATCAGGGATGGCGCGTGTCGAGACATGCATCTTCAGGCCCCAGGCGTCGCTGACGAAGCCGGAGCAGTCGACGCCGAGGATGTTGGTTTGCGGCGCGCTCTTGGTGCAGACATTGCCGGCGGTCTGGCCCTTTTCGACGCCGTCCATGAAATCCTCGAGCCGGGTCTTGCAGCCCCAGCAATAGGGAACGCCCTTCACCGTCTGGCCGCGCTTGCCGATCAGGTAGATCGGCCGGCGCAGCCGGTTCATGTTGATGCAGCCGGGGCCGGGGTCCTTGCCATAGGCTGATGACGTCACCAGCCAGTTCAGCGTTTCGAAGCCGATCGCCCGCTCGATGACGTCGCTGCGCGACTTCGGCACGATCGCCAGTTTCGGCGCCTTGCCGGGCTTGCCGGCATTGAGCGGTTTTGCGGGCCGCGCGACGGCGAGCTTTCGGCCGGGGTCGCGGCCGTCGAGCCGCAGCACCTGCGCCCGGCTTTCCTGCGATTTGAGATAGAGCACGTCGCCGCGCGGGCCGATCGCCACGAAACGCCGGGAAAAGACCGTGCCGGGGTCGATCGGCAGGTCGTAGACCCGGTCCACCGCTCCGTTCGGCGTGAAGCGCGCCACCAGCATGCCGGTGCGCTCCGGCTGATCGGCGGGCACCAGCTCGACCAGCGCATAGGGCCGGCCCGTGGTGTCGATGTCGAGAAGTTCGACGGTGCCGATGCGGCCCTCGGCGGCGAGCTGCAGCGACAGGAAATTCTCCTCCGAGCTGCTGCGCCGCAGCAGGATCTCGGCCTTGTCATTTACAGCCGAAACCTCGGCGACGATATCGCCGAGCCCGCGGCTCGGCACATATTGAACGACCGGCGGGCGGGCCGCCGGCCGGCTGGTGCTGCGGCCGATCTCGTCGACGATGCTGTTCAGCGGCCCCGGCGGCACCGAGCCCATCGAGGCGAAGACCGAGCGGGTGTAATCGTCGGCATCGCCGCCGTCGACGGCGCGCAGCGTCTGCGACCTTCCATCGGCTTCCGTGGCACGCTCGAGCGGCACGACACCATCAGACCAGAGGTAGAGTTCGTTGTGGACGACGGCGAGATCTTCCGGGGTCGCATTTTCCGGCAGAGGCAGGATTTGGGGCTCGGCCTGCGAGCGCTCGGCGTCGATGGCGAGCACGCGGCCGTTGTTCTGGTCGAGAATATAGATGGTGCCGTCGTCGCCGACGGTGATCGCCGCAGGTCCCGATGCCTCGACTTCCTCGCTGGCGGAAATAATGCCGACCGAGCGGCCGCCATCGCCGCTACGAAGCTCGATAATCGTCGTGTCCTTGGCAAAAACCGGCGAAGCGACCGCAAGTGCCGCGGCAATCAGAATATGCGACCCAAGACTACGCATGTCCTCGACCCCCGAACAGGACGATGTCAGGCCGGCTCGGCCCTCTATGACCGTCAAGTCTTGGAAATGGTAAGATAGATGCGCCTTGTCAGCAAGCCGTTGCTTTCCAAACGATTTGGAGATCTGCGCCTGGAATAGTACAAGATCATGGTCTCCAAGATTTGCGGGCAGGGAATGCTTATGCTGGAATGGAACGGTGACGAACTGGCGCTCGACATCAGCCTGCTGGAGCAGGTGCGCGCCGCAAGGATCGGCTTCTCCGATCGCGTCTGCGCCGCCTCGCAAAGCGCCGACGACAAGCATCTGGCGCAGCTGCGCTCCGAGCCGACCTATCTGATGGCCGAGTTCCTCTATTCGATGAAGGTGTTCGGCATCAGCGCGGCCGAGGATATCGAGCGCTTCGCCGATCTGCACAATGATTACGTGGTGTCGCTGACCCGCGACCCGGCCAAGCTGCAGCGCCTCGGGCTGTCGCAGGATCGGGCACTCGCCTCGATGTTCACCGCCGACACCAAGCCTCGGCTGATCCAGAACTGGGCGGAGAAATCAGGCGCCATCGACCAGTCCAATCTCGCCCGCTTCCTCGTGGCGGTGATGTCGAGCGAGACCTGCCGCAAGACGCTGATCGATTTCGAGACGGCGGGCTTCATGCAGCGCAAGCGCTCGCCCTATGGCACCATGGTCGTCTGGTCGACGGGCAAGATCGAGGAGATCTTCGGCGAGATGCTGCGCGATCTCCGCCTTAGCCTGCAGCAACTGAAGATCCTCTGAGCAAGTGCCGCGACCCGATGTCGGGCGCTGCGCGGCCAGCCGTTTTCACCCCTCCCAATCGATGGGCATCGAGCGCCGTTGCCATCCTTCCGGCCTCTCCCTATTGTCGGTAAGCATGTCGCGCGAATGGCGCCCCATAGGACGGATGTGACGACGATGACGAAATCCCGGCTCATACCCCTGTCGATCAGCCTGCTGCTGGCGCTGCAGGTGTCTCAGCTTGCTCATGCCGGCCCGATGGAAGACGCGCTGGCGGCCCGCAACCCCTCGCTGGCGGCGCTCCGCCAGCATGACGAAAAGGCCTTTGCCGCGGCGACTGCGATCATCGCCGAACACGAACAAGCCAAGGGGCTGACGCCGGGGAAAGACAAGCTGCCCGATGCAACTTCGCCCGGCCGCGACATGGGATCGGGCCTTGGTAAGGAATTCACGGTCGACAATCCGGATATTCTCTGGCTCTACAATTCCTCGCCCGAGGGCATGAGCGACCTGATCTCGATTTTGAAATCAGCCGGGCAGAAACCCAAGAACTAAGCTCCATTCCAAAGTCAAAAAGACGACATCGAACGGCGGGTAATGCCGATCCCGAGTCTTGCGCACGTCTTTTCCGGGACGGTTTCTTGCCGGTTCCAAATAATTTGTAACCCTCCCTCAAGCAAGACAGGCAAAGCCATCCCAATTTCGCCGGTCAGTGCTATTCTCATCTTCAACACAGTGTGAGATTGTTCGAAGAGGAGGTTTTCCCATGTCGAACCGCAAAGCCATCCTAGCCGCAGCCACCTTTCTCTCGTTCTTTGCGGTGGTTCCCGCCGTCGAGGCGCAGAACGAACGCACACTGACCGAAGCGCCGGCCCAGACCGGACCCGTCAGCATCACCTTCGATCGCGCCGAGGCCAAATACGCCATCGGCGAAGTCGTCGGCCTGTTCATCCAGTCGACCGAGAACAGCTACGTCACGGTGATCAACGTCTCGCCGAACGGCTCCGTCGTCAAACTTTTCCCGAACAAATATCAGACCGATGCCCTCGTCGGCCCCGGCAAGCGCGTGCAGGTGCCGGATCCGGCCAGCGGCGCCCGGCTGCAGGTCTCCGGCCCGGTGGGCCAGGAGCAGATCAAGGTCTTCTATTCCTCCAAGCCGCTGACCATCTTCGCCGATCTCGGCGGCAGCGGCAGCGGCATGTTCCGCTCGATCGACGGCGGCATGGATGCCGTGTCCCGCAGCCTGGAAGAGGCCCGCAGCCTCGGCACCAAGATCAGCAGCAAGACGCTGATGCTGACGACGGTCGACAGCCCGGCGGCCCTGCCGCCCGCCGCAGCCCCGCCGGTTGCAGCCGCTCCCGCCACAAAACCGATCGAACAGGCGGCCAAGCCGCCGGTTGCGCCGAAGCCGAAGCCGGTGATCAAACAGGAAGTCGCCAAGAAGCCGGACACGGCCGTGGAAAAACCGAAGCCTGTGGCCCCGAAGAAGGTGGCGCCGAAGCCGGTGGAGCAGGCGACGACGCAGCCGCCGAAGAAATACAAGATCGTCACCAATCTGGCGCCCGGCCAGGAGCTTGCCGCCGACGAGCTGCAACTGATCGGCCCCGCCGACACCACCGCCTCCACCCGACCGAGCCAGTATAAGCAGCCCGCCCAATCCTCCCAGGCGAAGATGCCGAAGCTGCCGATGCCGCAGCTGAAGATGCCGCAATTCAAACTTCCAGGCGGCTTCAGCATCAAGATGCCGCAGCTCAACCTCGGCCGCTCGGCCGAACCCGAGGCCGGCGAAGAGATCGAAGTCGCGAATGCCGACACGCCTGCCTGCACTGCCCTTCTCGACAAGCTGAACACCGCCGTTGCCGCCAAGGATATCACGGCGGCGGCGTCCGAGGCCGATGCGATCGCCGTCAGCGCCGAATGCGGCCAGTTCCAGGTCAATGCCCAGCGCCGCGTTGCGGCCCTCAGGCTCGCCGCTGCCCAGGAGATGATGGCCGCCAACCAGCCGGTCGCCGATTACGAGCCGCTGCTTATCGCCGCCGACAGCCCGCAGGTGCTCTGGCAGGCCTCCGCCACGCTCGGCGAGATCTATTTCTCCGCCCGCCGTTTCGCCGATGCCGCCGCCGATTACCAGCAGGCGATCGAAATCATCAAGAACGAGACCCGCACGCCGAAGGCGCCGCCGGCCGACACGATCTCCGATCTCATCCAGCGCGCCGCCCAGGCCCGCATCCTGGCCGCCAATCCGACGAGCGACAACCCTGAAGGCAGCTTCGTGCCGGCCGAGAAAGACCACCGCAGCGGCGTGCTCGGCGGCATCTATTCCGAAAATGTCCGCGGCATCGTGCCGGTCTCCATTCCCGTGCCGATTACCTTCGATTTCGACAAGTCGAGCTTCACCTCGATCGGCACCGAGGCGGCCGAGGAATTGCTGGAGGCGCTGAAGGAGCAGAAGCCCGGCCGCATCATCCTGATCGGCCACACCGACCGGCGCGGCGGCGACGACTATAATCAGAAGCTCTCCGAGCGCCGCGCCCAGGCGGTGGCCGATTTCCTCAAGAGCCACGGCATCGATGCGTCGATCGATGCCGAAGGCCGCGGCGCCTCCGAGCCGGTCGACGTGACCGCAACCGCAAACCTCACCGAAGACGATGTCGATGCGCTGAACCGCCGCGTCGAATGGCGTCGCGAATAGCCGGGGCGAGGGGAGTTTGGCCATGTCCGCATCCGTTTCCATGGCCGCCGCATTCGCCCTCCTCAGCCTGGCGGCGACAGAGACCCTGGCAAAAACCATCGAGGCGCCGGAGCGCGGCGCCGTCCGGGCGGTGCTGATCGGCATCGATCTTTACCGCAACGTTCCGCCGCTGCACGGCGCTGTCGCCGATGCCGAGGACCTTTCGCTGTCGCTGCGTTCGGTCGGCGTCGAGGACATGACGCTGTTGAAGAACGGCGAGGCCGACCGCGAGGGCATCTTCCATGCGATCGAGGCCGTGACGGAACGGGCTGGCGCCGGCGATCTCGTCGTGCTCGGCATCGCCGGCCACGGCTCGAGCGAGCCGGAGCGCGTCAAGGGCTCGAAACCGAGCGGCCGCGACGAGGTCTATGTGCTCGCCGGCTTCGACACAAGGCTGCCCGGATCGCGCGAGCGCATCTTCGGCGACGAGTTCAAAGTGCTGATCCGCAACTTGGAGACCAAGGGCGCCGACGTGCTCTTCATCGCCGATACCTGCCATGCCGGCGGCATGACCCGCGATGTCGATACGCGCGGCGCCGAGATCACCTGGCGCCAGGCGCCCTCCTATACGATCGAGGAGGACGACCTCGCGCCGATGTCGACGACGGCGGACGCGCTCTCCACCGGCTTCGATTACAAGCGGCTGACCTTCCTCGCCGCCGTCGACGACAACACCAAGTCGCCTGAAATCTCCATTCCCGGCATCCCGCAGAAACGCGGCGCGCTGAGCTATGCCACCGCCCGCGCCTTCGAAGGGGCGGCCGACCGCAACGGCGATGGCGCCGTCAGCCGCCGCGAACTCTTCGAATATGTGCGCCAGTCGGTCTACCAGTTCACCGACCAGCGGCAGAATATCTTCACCGAAAGCCCGCCGGGAACCGATCTCGACCGCGCGGTCGTCTATAATTACGAAGGGGCGGGAACGACGGCAGAAGTAGCGAAATCATCCATTCCGCCGCCGGCCGAGCCCGCGCCGATCAGCGTCGCCGCCCTCGGCGCCGAGCCGGTGCTGCAGGGCATCGACCCGGCCGTCACGCCGTTCAAGCTGACGGACGCCGCCAATGCCGAACTGATCTTCGATCCGGAAAAACGCGAGGCGGTTGCCGGCGGCGATGTCGTCGCCTCCGGCATCGGCGCCGGCGACATGCCCTTCGTCGTCGACCGGATGGCCGCGCTCGACACGCTGAAGCGGCTGTCGGAGGCCAACCCGCAGACCGTGCGCGTCACCCCTTCCGATACCGTCCATCGCGAGGGCGAGCGCGTCGGTGTGGCGATTTCCGATCTCACCGGCCGCAAACTCGTGCTCTTCGACGTCACCGGCGATGGAACCGTGCAGTTCCTCTATCCCGGTGAGAAAGAGGTCGATGCCGAGATGTCGGCGAGTTTCGATCTCGATCTCTCCGTCGTTGCCCCCTTCGGCACCGATCTGCTCGTCGCCGTCACCTCGGAAAAGCCGATGCCCGAACTCGTCGAGTTCCTGAAACAGAACGACAGGCGCCGCACCGCCGGCAATATCGCCAGACGGCTCGGCGAAGTCCTGCCCGAGGGCGCCCGCCTCGGATTTACGGTCCTCTATACGTCCGCCGGAGCCAAGCTATGAGCGCGTCGATCACCAGGGTCCTCACCATTGCCTCTGTGGTTCTGCTGCTGGCTGCGCCTGCGCTGGCGCAGCAGGATACCGATTTTGCCGGCGAGGATGGCGGCCGTGTCATCGGCGGCCAGGCGGCGAAGAAGGGCGAATGGCCCTGGCAGGTGAAAATCCTGGCGCCCGATCCCGAACAGCGCGGCCGCTTCGGCGGCCATTGCGGCGGCTCGCTGATTGCGCCGCGCTGGATCCTCACCGCCGCCCATTGCGTCACCAGCGGCCGCTCCGGCAAGCAGGATCTGTTCGCCCGTGACCTGCTGATCGTCGAGGGCAAGTCGAAGATCGACAAGGTGATCTCGGTCGACGGGCCGGATAAACCCGGCCTTGATGTCGAAGACGTGGTCATTCACGAGGATTTCGATCGCAAGGTCTTTGCCAACGACATCGCCCTGATCAAGCTGGCCGAGCCCGCCGTCTCCAGGCCGGCCATTCTCGCCTCGGCCTCCGATGACGAGGTGGAGGCGGCCGGCCACAAGGCCGTCGTCACCGGCTGGGGCTACACCAAAGCCGATCATGGCTGGGACGACAAATACCTGCCGACCGAACTGCAGGAAGTCGAGCTGCCGATCGTCCCGCGTGAGGATTGCCGTGCGGCCTATCGCGACAGCTCGATGCGGATGAACCCGATCGACGAGCGCAATGTCTGCGCCGGTTATGCCGAAGGCGGCAAGGATGCCTGCCAGGGCGACAGCGGCGGGCCGCTGGTGGCCCAGCGTTCCGACAAAAGCTGGGTCCAGCTCGGCATCGTCAGCTGGGGCGCCGGCTGCGCCGAGGCCGAACATTACGGCGTCTATACCCGCGTCGCCGCCTTCCGCGACTGGATCGCCGCCAAGACTGATGGCGACGTGCCGAATGTCGAAACGCCGGCCAGCGATCAGGTCGCCTCGACCACCACCGGTCCCGGGACCAAGCTCAGGCAATCCGGCCAGAAACTGGCCAATCTCGCCATCACCACCCCGCCCGCCGGCGATACCGCCCCGGCCGCCACGAGCCAAACACCCGACGCATCAGCCGTCGAACCCACGCCGGCTGACAAGCCTGCCGCCGGGGAACCCACCGTCCAGCCGCCGGCCATCAAGACGCCCACTGCCCAGGCCCCCGATGGCCAAACGCCCGGCATCCAAAGCTCGCCCGGCGACCGCGCGCTGCTGATCGGCATCGACGATTACGAGATGCGCGAGGCAAAACTCACCGGCTCGGCCAGCGACGTCAAGGCGATGCAGCTCTTCCTGGTGAAGACGCTCGCCTACCGCCCGGAACAGATCCACACTCTGACCAACCGCAAGGCGAGCCGCGAGGCGATCCTTGCCGAAATCGACGACTGGCTGGTGCGCCAGTCGACGCCCGGCAGCCGGGTCTTCCTCTATTTCAGCGGCCAGGGCTCGGAGGAAATGGGCGCCGAGGAAACAACCAGCCCGACGCTTGTTGCAGCCGACGCCAAGCTGGTGCGCGAGGCCGGCAAGCTGACGGTCACCAACCAGATCCGCGAGACGGAGATCGCCGCACGGCTGAACAGCCTCAAGGACCGCCGCGTCACGCTGCTGATCGATGCCTGCCATGTCGGGCCCGGCAGCCGCAGCGCGGTGGCGGCACCAAGCGGCGGCAACGTGCGTTGCCTCGGTCCGGCGCTGGCAGCACTCGAAACGCCGAACAAATCGGGCAAGGAGGCGAAATTCTCCTTCGGCGGCGAAAACGCCATGGTCTGGTCGGCCGTCAATTCAGGCCAGTGGGCGCTGGTCGACCGCGAGGCCAAGCCGCCGGTCGGCGTCTTCACCCGCCGCTTCATCGAAGGTGTGCAGGATGGCGTGGCGCGCGCGGCCGACAAGCCGACTATCAGCAATGCCGCCCTGCTCGATTATGTCAGACGCAAATCCGACGAATATTGCCGGACGCATGCTGAGGATTGCCGCTTCACGCCGGTGCCGCAATTTTATGGCCAGCCGGATGCGCTCGGCCGCGATGTCGTCACCGGCGAGGAGGCGAAAACCCCGGTCGCCGCCGTCGAGAACACGCTGAAGACCGACAATGAGGCGGGTGTCGCCGTCGACGTGCTGCCCGGCACCTCGGTCGGCATCGGCGACAAGGTGGCGATGCGCGTCTCCACAAAGAAATCAGGCTACCTGATCCTGGTCGATATCGACGCCTCCGGCAAGCTGACCCAGCTTTACCCGAACAAGCGCTCGATGGGGCTGAAACCGACCGCCAAGAGCGGCGACAACCGGCTCGATCCCACCCGGCCGGTCGTCGTGCCGGATGCACGCAATCCCTATACCGGTTTCGAATATGTGGTGGAGGGGCCGGCCGGCGTCGGCATGGTCGTCGCCATTCTCAGCGACAAGCCGATCGAGGTGCTCGACCTGCCGGATGTGCCGGCGCCGCTGGTCGGTCAGCGCGCCGCCTTCAACTATGTCTACGATCTCGCCCGCACTTTAAGGATCGTCGGCGACGACGAGACCGGCGCCCAGGGCAAGTGGTCGTTCGATTCCAAATTCTATCGCATCCGCTAAAACAGGAGGGAAGCATGCGGAAATCCACTCTGCTGGCGGGTCTTGCCGCTTCGCTGCTGATGCTTGCCCCTGCCGCCCATGCCGACAACCCTGGCGACGGCAAAGCGATACTCGCCGCCCAGGCCGGGCTTGCCGCCGAACTGATCGGCCGCACGCTGGCAAAGGAGGGGGCTGCCAATATCATGGTGTCGCCGGCAAGCCTTGCCGCAGCCCTCGGCCTTGCCAGCCTCGGCGCCTCCGCCGAAGGCAAGGCCGCGATCGCCAAGGGCCTCGGCTTCGGCGGCGAGGGGAAGGGGCCGGAGACGGTGCTTGCCGCCATGACGCCGGAAAAGCCGGCGGCCGCGGATGCGCCTTTGGCGAGCGCGGTTGCCATCATCTTCGACGACAAGCTGATGCTCGCTCCCGACGCGCTTTCCATGCTCGCCAGCCACCGGGTCAAACCCTCCATCGAGGATCTCGACGGACCTGAGTCGGTCGAGCACATCAACCTCTGGGTCAAAGAGACGACGCGCGGCGCCATTCCCGTCATGCTGGACGCGCCGCCGGGCGGCGGTTTCGTCAGCCTCGGCGCGCTGTCCTTCAAGGCGCGCTGGAAAACGTCTTTCGACAGGGAAAGCGCGGCAAGCCCCTTTCAGCGGCCGGACGGTTCGACGGTTTCGGTGCCGATGATGCATCTCACAGGCGACGGGCAGAAATTCCGTGTCGACGAGAAATTCACCGCCGTCGACCTTGCCTATACGGACGAGAGCTACAGCATGGTGGTGATCGCCGCGCGCTCTGGCAAGGGCGTTGGCGGCGGGGATCTGAAGGCGCTCGCCTCCTGGCTGCAGGGGGAAAAATTCGAAGCGGCCAAGGGCGAAATCTTCCTGCCCCGCTTTTCCCTCAGCGACGGGCGTGATTTGATGCCGGTGCTGAACGCGATCGGACTGACACCCGAAAAGGCCAAGCATTCGGCCTTCCCGGGTTTCACCAAGGAAAACATTCGCTTGTCGCGCGTTCTTCAGAAGACGATGATCAAGGTTGACGAAAACGGCACGGAGGCGGCGGCAGCCACGGCAGCGATCACGGAACGCAGCATCGATCCCAAGCTCGTTCGCGTCGTCGCCAATGCCCGTTTTGCCTTCGCGCTCAGGGATACCAGAACCGGCCTGGTGCTGGCAGCAGGCCTTGTCGGCGATCCGCTACTAGAACAGGATGATTGAAGGCCTCTCGGCCTGAAATCTGAATCCTGTTCTACATTAAAGAGTCAGAGCATGATGCCGAAAACCGCTCACATTTTTCGGCATCATGCTCTGGCGGGCGAATAGAATTCGGTTTCATGGAATGCCAATGATTGCAGGGGGACATATGCATGAGAAGTGATCTGATCGCCCGCTACACGATCGGCGAGCCGGTCTATGAGAACGAGTTCATCGTCTATCCCGCTGAGGACAAGCGGATGGGCCATGCGGTCTTCATCGTCGCCCCCGATGTGGCGCTGAAATTGGATAAGGCGCGTTTCGAGCGGGTCTGGACCTCCATCAATGAGGCGAAATCGCTGACCGCCCGCCGCTTCGTCGAAATCGAGGACCTGATCCCGCCGTCGCCGGAAGACGACAATTTCTACATCGTCGAAAAGCGGCCGTCGAAAACGCTGCACCAGTATCTCGACGAAACCGAGATGGTGGCCTATGAGCGCGCCGCCGAGATCGGCCGCCACATCCTCGAAGGCCTGGCGACGCTGCACGGCGCCGGTTACGCCCACAATGCGCTGACGGATCAGTGCATCTACGTCTCCGAGGATTATTCCGGCCTGTCGGTCCGGATCGGCAATCTGCATTTGATCTCGAAGATCGGCGAGCACATCATTCCGCCCTATGTGCCGGAATTCGGCGCGCCGGAGATCTATGCCAGCGGCACCTTCTCGGCTTCAGCCGCCCTCGACATCTACGCCATGGGCATGATCGCCTACAAGCTCTTCCTGCCGCGCCAGACCTATAACAGCGTCTTCGACAGCGTCATGGTCTGGGAGGACGAACATCAGCGCGAGCAGAGCTGGAAGAACATCCATCTCGATCCCTCCAACGTCTTTCCCCGCCTCGACGTGCTGATCCCCGGCTTTCCCGAGGGGCTTGCAGGCCTTGTGGAACGGATGCTGAGCCGCGACCCGGCGCAGCGCCCGCGCACCGGCGCCGATGCGCTCGGTGAATACTCCAGGGTGACCACGGGCATCCAGCCGATGTCCTGGGATCCGCGCGGCGGCATGCCGCAGCAGCCGGAGGCGGCGAAACCGAAAAAGTGGACGCCCGTCAAAATCTCGATGATCGCAGCCCTGCTGTTGATCTGCATCGGCGTCGGCGCCATCACCATTCCGAAACTTCTGCGCCCGGATCCGAAACTCGTCGCCGATGTCGGCACCTGGAAGAAGGAGGCCGAAAGCCGCAAGCAGAAGGCGATCGCCGCCAAGGCGCCGGAGCGCCCGGCCAGCGACCAGGCCAAGCTTTCCTATGACACCGGTGCGGCAGCGCTGACCTCCGCCGATGCGCTGCTCAAGGACGAAGACTATGAAAAAGCCCTTCCGGGCTATCAGTCTGCCGCCATCAATCTCGGCAATGCGCTGATCGCCATTTCGAAGGAGAATGCCGAGAAGGCGAAAGCGTCGGCTTCGGCTGTCGGCGGCGAGAAGGCGCCGAGCTTCGCCGAGGCCGACGCCAGGATGAAGACCGCCGCCGACAGCGCCGCCGCCAAGCAGATGCACGGCGCCGTCGAAAATTACGATGCATCGAAAACCGCTTTCGACGATCTCGCCAAGGCGCTGACGGCGCTGACGGCGGCCGAAAAGGATGCGGCGGCCAAGCGCGAAACGGTCAACCGCATCGGCGCCGGCGATAGTCCCGACGTCGCCAAGGCGAGCAGCCTGATGGCGGAGGCAAAAACCAAGGCCGAGCAATGGCAGATGCCGGCAGCGACCTCAGGCTATGGCGACGCCGCCAAACTTTTCGACGCCATCATCGCCGACGTCATGGCGTCGAAGGACGAGGCGACGGGCCTGAAGCAGAAGGTCGCCGATCTCAGCGCCTCGATCACTACGCGCGCCGGTGCCGCCGATCCGACGCTTGCCGCCCTCACGCCGAAGATCGGCGAGGCCGATGGCCGCTATAGCGCGGAGGCCTATAAGCTCGCCATCGTGGCGTACAAACCGATCCTTGCCGATCTCGAGGCGCTGTCGGCGCGCGGCTTCTGCCCGGTTTCGTCGACCCTTGCCTTCGAGACCGTGCCGGCGGGAAGTTATTCGCTGGAGAATGTCCGGCTGATGACCGCCTCGATGAAGGAGCTCGGCGGCATGCTCGGCGTCGCCAATGGCGCCGTGAAGGTCGAAAAATCCTTCTGCATGCAGGCAAAGGCCGTCACCCGCGCCGAGATGGCGGCCTATTACACCGCCAATGCAGATCCCGCCTCGGCACAGGCCTATGCCGACAACCCGGAGCAGCCGGCCGACGACGTGCCGCTTGCCGTGGCGCAGAACTATACCGCCTGGCTGTCGAAACAACTGAACGCCCCCGTCCACCTGCCGTCGGCAACCGAATGGATGGCCAGTGCGACAAAGATGGAACCGGAAAAACTGCCCGATAATGGCGACATCCTCCTGCAATGGAGCGCCACCCCCTGCGAAGCCGGCGGCAACGTCGCCTTCATGGCGCAGGAAGGCTCGACCTTTGTCGTCTGCTCCGACGCCTCGGCCGGCGGCATCTTCCGGGTCACCGCCGAATTGCGCTGACGGATCGGAAGTGTTGAGACCGAGTGGGAAAACGGTCTGCCGCGCATGCCGGGGCAGGGTAATCCGCATCGCTGCAACACGTGTCGACGGGAGCCCACAGCGCCTCGACACAAGGTCTTAGACCGCTCCTTTTTCCTGATGCGGCAGCCTCGCGCGCAGGCGGTACCCATCTCCACTTTTCAATTCCAACTTTCATAAAATGCGGTATATTAGAGATGGGGACTGCAGGTATCCCCGCCTTGAGGGGTCGAGGACAATGTGCTGGAATACATCAGCAGCATTCACGCCGGTCGGTTTTGCTTTGCGAGGCCCGGCATCTCGCAAGATCGTATGGACGCTGGGCGACGCGGCGCGTCTCCTGATGAACGACTGGCCTTTCGATGACGGCGAGGAATATGTGGCTGCCGTCAAAGCCTGCGTCGACGCCATCAGCGGCAAAATCGCCCCGGAACAATTCCGCGAAGCGCTTCTGCGCGCAGCCGAAGAGGCCGGCATCGCCGCCCTCAGTCTCGTCCCCCAGGGCGTCGCAGCCCGACGCGCGGACCTGCCGTCGAACGCGCAACGATAGCCCGGATTGCAAGAGGCTACCGGCCTTTTCACGTCAAATCGTCGTTGGTGCCGTGCGGCCCCCTCATCCGACCCTTCGGGCCACCTTCTCCCCGAGGGGAGAAGAGGGAGATTGCTGCTTCGCCATCGACCCCATCGGACGGAATGCCTTTGAGCAGGCGGGTCCAATTGGGCAGTTTCGGTGCGCCTTGCTCCCCTCTTCTCCCCAGCGGGGAGAAGGTGCCCGTAGGGCGGATGAGGGGGCCACACGGCACGACTTTCATGATCTCCAGCGATCTTAGCTCCATCCCCCGCCAGCAGCCGTGGCATGGGTCCTCGGCTCAAGGCCGAGGACGACGGAGAGTGGGGTTGGCTTCCCGCCAAACTCGGCCCAACTTCCCCAGCCGCGTCGACGATTAAATAGGAATTTTGCGACAACGGAGCCATAGCCCCTTACTGATCGGCCGGGGCTTCGCGGATCTGCATGATCTTGTCGATCAAGCCCCATTCCAATGCTTCTTGCGATGTCATGAAGCGGTCGCGGTCCATGGCGCGTTCGAAATCCTCATAGGAGCGCCCGCAATGTTCCGCATAGAGCCGTGTCATACGCTGCTTTGTTTTCAGGATTTCCTCGGCGTGAATTTGCATATCGGTCGCCTGCCCCTGAAAACCGCCGGATGGCTGGTGAATCAGGATGCTTGCATTTGGCAGGGCGGCCCGCTCGCCAGGCTCGCCCGCCATCAGCAGAAACGATCCCATGGAGCGGGCCGTGCCCATGCAGAGCGTGTGAACCGGCGCGCGGATGTAGCGCATGGTGTCATACATGGCGAGGCCGCTGGTCACGACGCCGCCCGGCGAATTGATATAGAGGTAGATGGGCTTTTTGGGGTTTTCGGCCTCCAGAAACAGCAGCTGTGCGCAGACGAGGGCCGAAACGGTGTCGTTGACCTCGCCATTGAGGAAGACAATCCGCTCGCGCAGAAGCCGGGAATAAATATCGAATGATCGTTCTCCCCGGCTGGACTGTTCTACGACCATAGGGACGAGCTGCATCGCTTCGCGCATCGGCGACCTCCAGACTTCCAGAATTTTAGCGTGAGGCTCGCCGCGTCAGGCGGCGAGCATGAGGGGCGGGCTGTTGCTGTTCGCCGGCGCTCTTGCCATTCCGTCGAATCTTGCGTCCGTCAGTTCGTGGACGATCCGAAGGCAGGTTCCGCCCGTGGCATTCGGGGTGATCGTGAACGTCACGGTGCTTTCAAGGAAAGGCGGGCTGTCGTCGCGCAGCCTGTAGCGGACTTCCTGGCCGGGGGTGACGGTGATCGCATCGGGATCGGCCAATGCTTCCTTCGGCAACCACCTTTCCCGAAGTTCGGGAATGGTGACGGCACGCCAGACCTTTTGCGGCGGATCGCCCAAATCAAACTCCAGCTCGACGCCGCTATCCTGTTCCTTGGTCTTCGCTTCGTTCATTGATCCATGTCCTTCAGCAAGACTTTGAGTGCTGCGATACGCTCCGGCCAATAGGCGCGGTATTTTGCCAGCCACTGGGCGATGAGCGCCAACCCGTCGGGATCGACTTCGTAATTCACGAAACGCCCCTGCCGTTCTTCCCTCACGAGCTTTGCACTGCGCAGAACCGCAAGATGTTGCGACATCGCCGGCTGGCTGATTTCCATGCCCTCGCGCAGGGCGCTGGCGTTCATGCTGCCAGCCGCCAGCTTCTCAAAGATCGCACGGCGGGTCGGGTCTGCCAAAGCTCGGAAAAAGTCATTCTCGATCATGCCAACACATAAGCACACACTTATCTGATTCGCAAGCTCCTTTTCGAGACGACTGTCCGGTGTCGCTGCTCTCAGTCTCGTCCCGCTGGGTGTGGCAGCTGTCTATTCCCCAGCGTTGCAAAAGCAGGAAAACAAGTGTCGCCTTTGCCGGGATTTTCGCGACAAACGGCATGGCCAGAATGGACGTAGGCTCGTTCGATTCAGATTCGACGGTCGTCAATGACTGCGCGATCTGGCACTCTTTCCGTGGCAAGCAGGATTGCCGGAGGAAACGATAATGAGCGATCAGCACGAACATAACCCATTTGATGGCCCTCAGATGCAGGGAATGCATTACGAGCGGGCCGATATGTCAGGCGCCAACTTCGATGGCGTGAACCTCGCAGACGCACAGTTTTATGCTGTTTTGACCAAGGCAAAATTCACTGACAGCAATTTAAGTGAAGCGGTTTTTGACGATATCAGCCTTGCGGATGCGCGCTTTAACAACGTCAATCTGTCTGGCGCCGCCATCACCAATGCAAACCTGTCGCGATTGACCATAAGCAACGTCACGCTAGCAGATTCAGACATAACGGATGCCGATTTGACTGGGATGCGGATCAATGGCGTTCTCGTCACCGATCTGCTCATGGCCTATGAAAAGGCGAAAACCTGAAGGCCATGCACAACGCACAAATCCCGACTTCCCTCAAAACTTTAGAAAAATACCGGCGCAAAACTCCCTCGCATAAGTCGAAGTTTTGCGGTCGACTATTGCGAGGGTCGATGACCGCTTCGGGCCAAAAGGCGGCAAGGCTGCTCGGCCGCGTTGCGCCGGAAGCGGACGTCCATGGATAGACTAATCGCCGTTGCTGCCGTGCCGTGTGGCCCCCTCATCCGCCCTTCGCTCCGTCCATTGCTTTGCTTCGCAGCTCGAGCCTTCGACGCTGCGGGTCCTCCCTCAAGCCTCGGATTTCAGCTTGCCGCCGACAGCCCAGGAATCCTTGGCGATCTCCGTTATCAGAATTTCCACCGATTCCGGCGGGCACGCCAGCGTTTCGACGGCGGCCTTGGTCGCCTCGCGGGCGAAGGCGCGTTTCTGATCGTCGGTGCGGCCGGGATGCATCTGCAGGTGAAGAATGGGCATGTTTTCTCCTTGGTCATGTTGGCAATATCCGTCGCCTTTGGCGCGGGCATGACCACCATGTTGCAAATGCTGAGGTTGATAAATAAGCTCCCGGTATCGTCATTAGAAACCCGCAGGTAGGCAATCATGGACAAGCTGGCCGGCATGGCGATGTTCGTCCGGGTCATCGACAATGGCAGTTTCGCGGCCGCCGCGGAGATCGCGCAAGTGTCGCCTGCCATGGTCGCCAAGCACATCAAGACCATCGAGACCCGGCTCGGGGCCAAGCTGATCCATCGCACCACGCGCCGCCATCAGCTGACAGAGGTCGGCCAGCTCTATTACGAGCGCTGCAAACGCGCGCTGTCAGAAGTGGCGCTGGCCGAGGCTTCGGCGAGCGAGCTGCAATCGGCGCCGCGCGGCCGGCTTCGCGTGGTGGCACCCGTCAGCTTCGGGACGCAGATCCTGGTGCCGGCGTTGATCGATTACCAGAACGCCTATCCCGACGTCAGCGTCGAGCTGTCGCTCGACAACAATGTCCATGACCTCGTCGGCGAGGGCTTCGAACTCGGAATCCACATCGGCCCGCTCTCCGACGATAGCCTGGTCGCCCGCCCGCTGACGCCCTATCGGCGGATTCTCGCTGCCTCGCCTGATTATCTCGCCCACCATGGCCGGCCGGCCTCGCCGGAGGCGCTGACCAACCACCTCTGCCTCGGCCACTCCTATTGGCGCAGGCAGGACCGCTGGCACCTGGTCGGGCCGGGCGGAGAAATGCGTGATGTGTTGATTTCCGGAAAATTTTCCACCAACCAGGGGGCGGCACTGCGCATGGCCGCGCTCAGCGGCGCAGGAATCGTTCTCCAGCCGGAACTGCTGCTCGCCACCGATATCGCCGAGGGACGGCTTGAGCAGGTGCTGCCGGACTGGTCCTACAAGCCTGTTCCGATGTCCCTCGTCTACGCGCCGAACCGCCGGCCGACAGCGATGCTGCGGACGGTCATCGATTTCCTGGTGGAACGGTTTGGCTGATAACCGCCTCGACGAAGGAACTCGGCGTTACCACCATACGCGTAATCGAACTCAAGCCGCTGGAGTGTCATTTCGCGGCAACCGGCCGTCCGAGAACAAATGATATTCGTATCCTTTGGGCCCTGATGAAGCCGTCCAAGCCGTAGCAAGGGAGGAGTTCAATCTATAAGGTGGCAGACATCGCCCAAAGGGGATTCAAGGCCAATGCCCCCAGAGAAGAAGGACCGTTCGCCTGTTGCGCTGGAACAGCGCGATATAAGCGCCGACCAGCGCATGTTCTCACATTCCGCTGCGCGAAATTCGGCGCCGATCCTCGCTGTCCTAAAACGTGTCCTTCCAACACGTGGCACCGTACTGGAGATTGGATGCGGGACCGGCGAGCACGCCGTGTGTTTTGCGGAAGCAATGCCCGACCTCACTTGGCAGCCGAGCGATCCGGATGCCGACGCCCGCACCAGCACGTCTGGCTGGATCAAATTTGCAGGGCTGAAGAATGTGCTGGCACCGCGGGATATTGATGTATGCGCAGGGCAATGGGGCGTCGAACAAACAGGGCATTTTGACGCCATCGTGTCGATCAATATGATCCATATCGCGCCATGGGCGGCAAGCTTAGGATTGTTCGCAGGAGCTGGCCGTTTGCTTCACGCTGGTGGGCTTCTTCTTCTCTACGGCCCATTCATGCACGACGGAACACACAACGCCCCCGCGAACGCTGCTTTCGACGCGGCTCTAAAGGAGCGCAACCCATCCTGGGGTGTGCGTGATATCGCTGATCTTGAACAATTGGGTGAGGCCGCTGGGCTTGATCTCCGCGAGATGATCGAGATGCCTAGCAACAATATGTTGCTGATCTTCTCCACCGGTAGTGCCTGAACGACAAGCGGGCGCGAAAGAGACGTGGGCAACATTCGGGCGCTTTGCTGCCGTTCGAGGTCGATCCGAGGAACGTCCGCTATGTGCTAGACTGGGGCCGAAGACGGAACGCGACAGACGCACCGCGAGGGGCGGTGTGATCGAACCGGAATTCGTGCGACCGAGTGCCAACGTTGTGCTCTTTGAAGGGGAGACGAGGACGATGCCGACACCAGAGCAACCCAGTCTAATAGTTCGACAGAAATCCCCACCAAACATCGAGTTTCCCTTTGCGTCACTCTCCGATTGGCTGATCCCAACCGAGCTGTTCTTCGTGCGAAACCATTTCCCGTCGCCGGAGCTCGATGCGCGAGACTGGAGATTGCGCGTTGGCGGGGCGGTGGAGCGGCCGATCGAACTTGACCTCGACAGCATCAAGGCGATGCGGAGCACGACTCTCACTGCCGTCGTCGAGTGCGCAGGCAACGGGCGCGTCTACTATGTGCCGCCGAGGGAGGGGTTGCAGTGGCAGAACGGAGCCGTCGGCAATGCCGCGTGGACAGGTGTTCCTCTGCGCGAGATTTTAGAAATGGCGGGCGTCAAGCGAACCGCACGTGAGGTTCTCCTCATAGGCGCAGACAGCGGCGTCGTCGACACGAACAAGAAAACGGCTTCTCCGGGCCCCATCGCTTTTGCGCGCAGCTTGCCGCTTGAGAAGGCCATCGCTGACAGCACGATCCTTGCCTATTCGATGAACGAGGAGCCGTTGACGCGCGATCACGGCTACCCGCTACGCGCGGTCGTGGGTGGCTGGTTCGGCATGGCTTGGGTCAAGTGGATCACTGATATCACGGTTGTGGAGGAACCGTTCCTTGGCTACTGGCAGGCGCGCGACTATTTCCGTTGGGAGCGCAGCCTCGGGGAACCCAGGCTGGTCCCCCTCGCAGAGATGGAGGTCAAAGCGCAGATCGCGCGTCCCGTGCAGGGAGCGCGTCTCGTCGCCGGCCAACCGTATCGGATTTTCGGAGCCGCCTGGAGCGGAGAGGCTGCTATCCGGCAGGTGCAGGTCTGCACCGGAGATGGCAGGGGCTGGCGCGAGGGAAGGCTCTTCGAAACAGAACGTCCTTTTGCATGGCGCTTGTGGGAGTGCATGTGGACCCCTGAAGACGTGGGGCGATATATACTGCGATGTCGCGCGATCGATGCGGCGGGGTGCGTGCAGCCCGACCTCCAGCGATCCGACTGCGAGAGCTACGCGGCCAATTGGATCGTTCCGGTGGAGGTTACGGCCGTTCCCAAGCCCCAGACGTACGAGGAGGAATTCGTGATCTAATCCACCCGCATGGGGCGGAATAGCGGCTTTCGGCGCACCTGCGACCCGCGTTGTCACTGCGCCATAGCCGCTTTGTAGCAACGGCGGGCCGGTGGCTCGACGACTGCTATGATAGTGCTTTTCGGACGCGGTCAACGGCGAAGCAGACCATCGGCTTCCAGGCATTCGATCGGGGATCGACGTCGCGGGCTGTTGCGAGACCGACCGCCAGTTCATACGTTCTCTATCCAACCTCACAAGGAGCAGCAGATGCAGATCGACCTCGCAGGCAAGACCGCTCTTATTACTGGATCGACCGAAGGTATCGGCTACGCGATCGCCCGCCAGCTCGCGAGGGCTGGCGCGGACGTGGTGATCAACGGACGGTCCGAAGAAAAGACCGCAAATGCCGCCGAACGCCTGAAAGGCGAAGATGCCGGGGGCACCGTAACCGCCGTCGCAGCCGATGTCGCAACCGCTGAAGGGTGTGACGCTCTCGTCGCCAAGGTTCCTCATGTGGACATCCTCATCAACAACGCGGGCATTTTTCAGCCGCTCGACTTCTTCGAGGCGAACGACGAGGTGTGGGATCGCCACTGGCAGGTAAACGTCATGTCGGCCGTCAGGCTTTCGCGTGCCTACCTTCCAGGCATGCAGAACGTCGACTGGGGTCGTGTCATCTTCATCGCGTCGGAATCCGGCTTTAACATTCCGGTGGAGATGATTCACTACGGCGTCAGCAAGACCGCCGATATCGCGGTTGCCCGCGGGCTCGCCAAGCGCATGGCTGGTACGGGCGTTACCGTGAACTCGGTCCTCCCCGGCCCAACACTGTCCGAAGGCGTCGAGGCGATGCTTGCCGAAGAGCGTGCGAAGACGGGCAAGCCGATCGAGGAGGTCGCGGCGGACTTCGTCAAGAAGCATCGTGGCAGTTCGATCATCCAACGAGCTGCAAGCGTCGAGGAAATCGCCAACCTCGTAACCTATCTGGCGTCGCCTTTGGCATCCGCGACGACCGGGGCTTCCATGCGCGTGGACGGAGGACTGATCGACACGCTCTGAGGTGATCCCTTGCCTGCTGGTCGTGATTGCCGGCCTGCGAAAATCGGTGGCGGCAGACCATAACAACTTGAAGAGGTTTGACAACACGCTGAGACACGTAGCCTTATGACCGCTTAGGGCCGGCCGAAAGCGGATATCCATGAAAACGAAATGCCATCAGGCATTTGCAGCGATCTGCTTAAGGCCACTTCTTTCAATAGAGTCGAGGGCGAAGCGGCGTTCTCCCTCTTCTCCCCAGCGGGGTCCGAAGGACGGGTTGAGACCCGTGGCTCAACCCCGGGCGGTGGCCCGCAGGGTCGGATGAGGGGGCCACACGGCACGCCTTTCACGATCGCCCTTCGCTTCTTCCATCGCTTTGCTTCGCGAATATGCGATGCGCGAGGCAAGGACCGTTTTGGGCCAAAGACGACAAGGCTGCCTCCGGCAACGAAAGCTTCTGCGCCAAAAATAGTCAGCGCGCCAGCGAGGCTGGCCTAATCCGCAATGCGTTCAGGATGGCCAAAACGGCTTCACCGGCTCGATGCGATATCTCTTCTCGAACTCACGAAGAACCATTTCGAGCGTTGCCTCGAAAGCACTCTGATCAAACATCATCGTTTTCCCCGCCTCATGAAGATAGCGCCAGTCGATGAAGGCATCTTTGTGCTGATACAGAATGTGACGAATGCTGTAATCGATGTGCAAACCGCTCGGATGATACGGGGCGACGGACTTTTTGAACTCCGCATCGAGTTTCTCTTGGCTTTCCGGCTTAAGGCTATCAAACAGCTTCATAAGGTCGTGCGACTTGATAACTTCTGGATTGTCGTAGTCGAAAACGAACCACGCTTTGAGCGCCAATTCCATCGAGAGCGCCAAAAGCATAGGCTCAACGCCGACGTGGTCGCTTCTTCTCAGGTCTGCATGGTTTCCGAACCCCCGGTCTGGAAAGCTACGAGTTTTTCTAAATATCGCCCTAGCGGCTTCTCCGATTCTGATGGCCGTCGATAGGCGCGCGCTCATTAGAGGTCCATTGGGTTGATGTCGACTGGCCTTATACTTGAACTGAGACATTACAAGAAAGTTATCGCTTTGGCCAAGTGGCGCAGAGTTACAACTTAACGACGACAAGCCATTGACCGCAATGGGGCCGATTGCAGTCAGACCGCTTTTAGGCGGAGATCGCAAACAGTGGACATCTGCGGCGATAGGATTTCAATCCGTGAGGGTTGTGCCAAATCGATTCCAATCACCGTTCAGATGTGATTTTACTTGCCAACGCAAATCGTCAGTGATGCGCGCAATCACGGCAGCGGCACATATCGGCGTGCAGATGCTGCTCAGATATACGAGGGGGAATCGTGCCAGAAGCGGGCGGTCCGACGACACAGTCGGGCATCTTCTATCAGAATAGTGTCACGGCACTCTATCTCGGCCGTCTGCTCGATCTTAGACGCTCTCACGGCATCCAGGCGCGCATTGTCGAAGTGCGTGCAGAGGCGCCAGTCGATGTTGATGATGTCGTCATAACGTATGCTGACGGATCGACCCTCTATATCCAGGCGAAAGAAAAGCTTACGACATCGGGAGACGCTTGGGCCAAGCTCTGGGCGGCGGTTGCGAGGCAAACCAGCGGGTTCGCCCATAGCCGTGACACCATCCACATCGTCGTCGGAACGCTGTCCAGCTTAATGGAAGAGCTACGAGAAACATTCGCCCGCGCGAAAGGGGCGCGCGACGACGCAGATTGGCGACGGTCTCTCAGCGGGGCGCAAACCAAGGTCCTGCAAACGGTATCTGAGGCACTTCCGGACGGCGAGGTGACCTTGTTCGAGATCGCTCAAAGGACCGAATTGTGCCTCTGGACGCTCGCCCATATGCGGGACTTTCTCGCGCGCGACTGGCTTCCGGCAAGCAACGTCAAAACGGCAGCTCTGTATAGTCATCTTCGCGATGTCTGCGGCGGCAATGCCCGCATCCGCAAAGCCTTCTCGGCAAGTGACCTTAGCGAACATCTGCTTCACGTTCACAAGGTCCGATTGACCGGGTCTCCCGCCGACGGACTGGAGAAATACCGCAAGGCAATCACCCTCGAAATGGGCCACGTAACGGTCCCAGGAACGGCGATCTCGGCTGGCGAGAGCGACCTGCTGGTCATGCCCAGCATTTATGCGCTCCCGTCCTCGCGTCAGCCGGACTTCGAAGACGAAGAGAGTGTCGCTCCGCGCTATCTAAACTCTCCCGAGTTTGATCTACGGCATTTTCCGGCCGAGGAGTTTCGAACCATCGTCATCGAGAGCGGCGCCGGTGGAGGCAAGACGACTTTGCTGCGCGCGACGGCGTGTCGCCTGGCCGCCGAAAGCAGCTACGTGCCGGCGATGATCACGGCAGAAGCGCTCCAGGGCCATCCTTCCGTAGCTGACTATCTCACCGCGGTTTCTAATGCGCATTACGACGTGACGGTCGACTGGGAAGCTCTCGCCGAGTCTGGGCGTCTCGTCATCCTAATCGACGGGATCGATGAAGTCAGCGATTCCGCGCGCGCTGAAACGCTTAAGACGATCGGCCGAACCGCCGCCCGCTTTCCGCAGACGCCGATCTTGGTCGGCGCGCGCGATGCGGCGATTACGTCGCTACCGCCATCGTTCAAACGATATCGAATCCGATCGATGGACCACGCGCAGCAATTCGCAATGCTGACTGCTTACCTGAAGCAGCGCGCCGATCTCGATTCGGCTGACATATTGCGGAAGATCAGGGGACATTCCGAACTCTCCAGCCTTTGGGCGAGCCCGCTGCTGGTGGCGATCTTTGTTGCAACGCTCCGACCGGGAAAGGAGATCGTTTCGAGCCGGCGCGAGCTACTCGAACAATATCTCGAACTGGCACTGGCCCCCGGTCGCCATAAGCAGACCGGCGCAATTCCGTTCAGCATGAGCCAGTTGCGCAAAGGGGCGCAAGCCCTGGCGGTCCTCGCGCTCGAGCGCAACGAGAATGCTGTGCCGACACAGGACGCCAGAGTTCGCCTGTCGACGGTCCTGCCGGGCCTGGAAGACGAAAGTCTTGTCGCGCTTTCGCGGTGCGGGATTATCCAGCGCCGCGGCGCGCGCATCGCATTCGTTATCCCAACGGTCCATGAATATCTTGCGGGCGTCGAACTCGCACAGACCGGAGCGCTGACTGATCGCGACTGGCACCAAAGCGTTTATCGGAGACCTTGGGGCCAAGCGATCCAATATGCCATCGAGCAACTCGAGGACGCTGAGCCGCTAATCGAGCGCTGGCTCGCCGAACCAGACGATGTCTATGTCACGTCGCTGCGCCTGATTGGGCGGTGCATCCTCAACGGCGCAAACGTCGGAGAACGAGTACGCTCGGAAGTAGCCAATCGGCTGGTACAGGCGCTGAGCTTCGCTCCTTGGGGAACCCGATACAAGCTGGCGCAAATTATCTCGGACGGCTTTTACCGCCCCGCCGCACCTGCCCTCAGGGAGTGGCTCTGCAAACCTGCGCACGAGATAGAACGAGCCGCCATCCTGATAAGGATCGCCGATCTGGAGCTGATCAGGGCCGCCTTCGATGCCACCCTCGAGCGCGATGACCTTCGCGAGTATTGGAACCGCGACTGGCAGACGCTTGTCAGAACTCATTCCTCGTACATGATACCGAGGCTGCTCCAGCGGGCGCGCGATGAAGCGCTGGGCTCGCTCAACAGCAGCGTGATCGCGAAGCTCCTCTACGAATTGCGCGGCGAACCAAGTATCGACTGGCCAGCAATAGGGAAGGACGAGACCCTTCCGTCGATATCAGGATCGCCGCGCAGTTCAGCAGCGCCGTAGTCGGCGGAATCGATTTCGCTTTGCTGGATCAGGCAGCGCGCGAGAACAGCGGGCATGCTCTATGGATCAATTTCGTCGAGGCAACCGTGACCGTGCCGGGCTGGGAAGCCCATGTCCAACGGCTCTGTCGAAGCCGCGAGGCTGACGTCCTTCGAAACCTGTTCCCTTTGCTATCGGGCGATCATTTATCTAAGGATGTGGTCGACAAGGTCGCGTCCCTCATGGGAAAGATATTGGACGACCGGGGTATCAATCCCGAGGTCGCCTCATGGATAACCCTCAGCCTTGCCTCTCTAAACTATCCCGGGATGGCATCGCGCACCCTCGCCTCCCTTCCCACCGCATCGAAGTCGGCGATGTTCGAATGGGTCTATTCCTGCGGCTTTCTCCCTGACGAAGTCGTTGTCGAAGGGGTGAGAATATTGGCAGCGCACGAACAAGGCGTCGATGATGCGATCAAGATGATCACGGCACTTGCATCAGAGGTTGGCAAGGTACTGGCCGGTCCGGCACACGGCTTCTTTTTGACGGGGCGGTCGTTCCGAAGACGCGAAATGCCTTCCGGTGCTGTCGGGGCGATTGAAGCGTGGGCGGACGCGTTGAGCCCGGATGCATCCGGATTTTTCGCGAAAGCGAGCTTGCTCGAGGTGAAAATGCGCATCAATCTGTCGCGCGACCTCTCTGAGGTCGTCGCATTCCTCGATAGCTATCTCAGTTCGGTCGATCGCATCGCCAAGGACGATTGGAACGCTTTCGCCAGTTTACTTTTCCTTCTCGATGAAAGCCCTAAGCGAGTCAATCCAGCCTTTTTGTGGCGAGTGATCCAAAAGGGCGGCGACCTCCCACTCAGTTCAGTAATGGAGCGGATCATCCGCCAGGAGCAGGACGCATGTTACCCCGCGGTGATTGACTACTGGGCAAACGGAACATCCGCATCGGCAAAGTTCGGAATCCTCAATTATTTCGAGGATAATGCGCCACGTCTCGGGTTGATATTAACAAAAGAGGGCAAGGTTCTGAAAATCGAAAAGGCATGACCAAGCTATAGGGAAACCGGCGAAACGGGCCTCGACTTCGGGCGAAGAAGCAAAGGCAGGGATTTTGCGGCCGAAAATATCTGGTTTCACGCTGACTGAAGCAATGTCCGCTTCAGGGTATTGCGCGATGTGGTCGTTAACGACCAAGTTGCGGGCGCGAAGCTGTCTTTCAATGAATTCGATGTCCGCTTCGCGCCACGCGCGGCGGACTATCTCCGCGCACAGTGCCCGAAACGGACAGACCCATTGCTCTCCAGATCGTGCTGGTAGAAATCGTTGGGGCCACCGCCATCCATTTGCCGGTGCTGAAAGATGCTCCTTATCAGGGCAGACTGTCGCTTTCGTCTCGATAAGACTGCGCTGCCGTACAGCAGCTTCGGCCTCAGGCGACGGACCATCCACCGTCCACCAGCAGGTTGGCGCCGGTGATCAGGCTCGCAGCCGGCGATGCCAGGAAGACGACGGCGCCAACCATATCATCGGTTTCACCGATCCGGCCGAGAGGTATGTGATCGAGCGTCGCTTTTCTAGTGTCGGCAGCGGATCGCACATCCGCTGCCAGAAATGATCCAACAAGTGGCCTGCTTATTTTGCAGGGGCTTTGTAGGCAGATGCAATTTTGCCCGCCTTTTCTTGGGCGGCCTTGAATTCCGCTCCCGTGTATGCTCGCACGGTTTTGATATTCGATACTGCTCCCGATGCGCCGACGACAAGAAGTGCGGGGATCAGGTCAACACCGTCGGGAAATTCCGCGACTATCATCCAGTCAGTTTCCCCGGTCGTGACGTAGAAAGAATGCTGTTTCCCGCCTGCTGCTTCCATGATGGCACGGGCCGCCGCTTCCCGGTCCGATGGATCGGCGATCATTCCCTTCGCTGCCGTGGCTGAATAGCACCCTGTGATTATGAACAGTGGCATAGGACATCCTCCCTCAACTAGCGGGCAGATCGGGTGATCTGCCGCATATTCAATATCTCACATCTAGGCGTTCGCCGCGATCAGATAAACCGGTGTAAACCGGCGTACCTCGTGAGAAAGTCCCGCGCCGCCCTCTTCTCCGCCGAAACATCGAAGCCGACGACAAGGATGTCGGCGAAACTGCCGGAGGCCGGCCGTGCGCGCCACCGAGCTGGCGACGCGTAACAGCGATGGCTGGCAATTCGCATGCTGGCCGGAACAACGATGCCCAGCGCCGCCTCGGCGGAGCTCGGCATCGCCACGGCTTAAGCTTGCGTCATGAATGCCTGCGTCGTGATCGCATTTGCGTAGAAAGGTGCGATGTCGCTCAGGAACGAGGTCTGCTGCTCCCGGGTGAAGGCCGCCGACGCGTCGTAGATGACGTTGGTGTGATAGCCGAGGTCGTGGGCGTTGCGCACGGTCGACTCGACGCACTGCCGTAGGGCGAAGCCCATGACGTAGATGTCGAAGATCCGGTTGTTGCGCAGATAGCTGTCGAGCGTGGTGGCGGCAAAGGCGCTGCTGCCGCCGGTGCGCTCGCTGATGACATATTCGCCGTCGCGAGGCTCGAACCCCGGGAAGAAATCGGTCTGCTCGCCGAGGAACGAGCCGTAGTCGCGCACCATCTTGCGCAGCCCGTACTTCCCTTCGCCCAGCACCCGGTAGTTCGGTTCGAGCACCATCCTGACGTGGATGACCTCGATGTTGCGGCGGCGGGCTTCTTCGAGGACCTTCTTCGAATTGGCGATCGCGGTGTCGATCTGCTCGCGGTCCTGGAACTGGCCGTTGATGCCGCCGGTGGGGGCCAGCCAGTCGTTTTGATATTCGATGAGGATCAGCGCGCTCCTGGCGCCGGCTTCGTGGGATAGGTGGTCGGTCATGATGTTACTCCTTTGTTTGGATGATGTTCGGACGGTTCGCCCCTGCGGCCGGCGTCAGGCCGCAAGGAGAGCCTGATGCTGGCGCAGATGCGCGCGGAAGCGATCGGCATAGTCCGCAACCACCGCATTCCCCACGCTGGCGCGCGCCGCCAGTGCCGCCCGCCATGCCGAGACACGCGGCAAGCCTTCGAAGATCGCCTGCGCCACGGCGGAATCGATGATCGCGAAATAGCGGAAGAGCGGGGCGTAGACCGCATCGACCATGCCGAAGGCGGCGCCGGCGAAATACGGCCCCGACCCCAGCTCGGCCTCCAGCTTCCGGAGCCGGTCGCGGAACGCGGCCCGGTTGGCGTCCGCGGACGCCGGATCGGTGGCGTTGAGAAACTGCCAGCCATCGGCGAGGGTCTGCGTGGCGAACTCGATCCACGCCCGCTGCCGGGCGCGCAACAGCGCATCGTCGGGATACATCGCCGCGCCGCCCTGCGTTTCCTCCAGATACTCGCAGATCACCATGCTTTCGAAGAGGATGGCGTCCTCCTCGTCGGTCTGGTGCACCTTGAGCAGTGGAACCTTGCCGGTCGGCGACAACGCCAGAAACCAGTCGGGCTTGGCCGAGAGGTCGACGTTGATCCGCTCGAACGGCACGTTCTTCTCGAGAAGGACGATCGCGGCGCGTTGAACGAACGGGCAGAGCGGGTGGCTGATGAGTGTCAGGCTGGGGTCGGGCATGATGGCCTCTCGATGTGACGGCAATTCCGGATGAAGGGGCTGCGCAACGGTCAGATCGCCTGACCGCCCGAGATGTCGAAGGTGGTGCCGTTCGCCCAGCCCATGTCATCGGACAGGATGGCCGCGACCGCGCCGCCGATGTCGTCGGGTTCACCGACACGGCCGAGCGCGATGGTCCCGGCGACATAAGCGTTGACGTTCGCATCGTCGCGAACCACGCCGCCGCCGAAGTCGGTCGCGATAGCGCCCGGCGCGATCGTGTTCACGCGGATCTGCCGCGCCCCCAGCTCGACCGCCATGAACTTGGTCAGCGTCTGGATCGCCGCCTTCGCCGCCGCATAGAGGCCGTAGCCCGCCATCGTCACGCGCACGAAGCCCGACGAGACGTTCAGGATGCGCCCGCCATCGGCGATCAGCGGCAGCAGCTTCTGCGTCAGGAAGACCGGGCCGCGCAGATGCGTGTCGATCAGCTGGTCGAACTGTTCCTCGGTCGCGTCGGTCATCAGCGCGTACAGGCCCTGGCCGGCATTGTTGACCAGGAAGTCGAACTGCTCGCGACCGAACCGGGTCTTCAGCATGTCGGCCACCGTCTCGGCAAATGCCGGGAAGCTCGCCGAATTGCTGACGTCGAACGCGATCATCGCGGCCTTGCCGCCCAGCGCCTCGATCTCCTGGCGCAGCGTATCGGCCTCTGCCGCGCCGCTGCGATAGGTGCCGATGATGGCGACGCCGCGCTTGGCAAGATGCAGCGCCATGCTGCGGCCGAGGCCGCGGCTGGCGCCGGTGATGAGTGCGATCTTTTTGGTCATGGTCTGTCCTTCCTGGAGTGATCTCGCCGGAATGCCGCACCACTGCGGCGTCGTTCCGATGCCACCAGATAGGCGGAGCGGGCCGCGCCCGCCCGCCCAATGCTCTCAATCTATTGCCTGATTGTCTCAAGCTCTTTGCTTGTTCGAAAAACAGTGCCATAGAAGGCTGATGACCGAGCACCTCCAGCCGCATATCGACCTTGCCCTGCGCCACGCGCGATCGGGGATGACCGCTACGCCGATCCAGCGACTGGAGATCGGCGTGGGGCAAGCGACATCAGGCACGTCGCCGTGTCTGTACCGCTCGATGATCTGCTTCATCCTGCAGGGGTCGAAGGATGTGGTGATCCACGACAATCTGTTGCGCTACGACTCCTCGCAGTATCTCGTCAGCGCGCTGGATCTGCCGCTGAGCGGCCAGATCCACGATGCCGATGGCGGCCGGCCCTATGTCGCGGTGTCGCTCGTTCTCGACCCCGCACTGCTGGCCGAGATCGCGTCCACCATGCCGCCGGTGCGCGACGCCGATGCGCCTGGCATCGGGATCGCGATCAATCCGATGACCCCGCCGCTGCGCGACACGCTGCTGCGCCTGCTGGCGCTGCTCGACACGCCGGCCGACATTCCGGTTCTGGCGCCGATGGCGGAACGCGAATTGCTTTATCGTCTCCTGCAAGGCCCGCAGGGACGCCTGCTGCGCCATATCGCCCGGCCCGAGGGGGCGCTCGGCCGGATCCGCCGTGCGGTCGAATGGATTCGCGATCACCACAATACGCGGCTGCGGATCGAAGCCCTCTGCGACGCAAGCGGCATGAGCCGCGCCAGCCTGCACCGCCACTTCGTGGCGCTGACGGGGCTCAGCCCGATCCAGTATCAGAAGCAGCTTCGATTGCAGGAGGCGCGACAACTGCTGCTCTCCGGCGACCGAACCGCCTCAGATGTCGCCTTTGCAGTCGGTTACGAAAGCGCCTCGCAATTCAGTCGCGAATATCTCCGGCAATTCGGCGTACCCCCGGTGCGCGACATACGCCAGCTCAGGCAGGCGATCGGCAGCTCGGCAGCGGCGTAATCGGCCATCTTGCATCGTCTGCGTGAGGCTCGGCAGCCGCACGACCGTGCGGAGGGGATGAGGCGGTCGTCAGGCGACGGACCATCCACCGTCCACCAGCAGGTTGGCGCCGGTGATCAGGCTCGCAGCCGGTGATGCCAGGAAGACGACGGCACCCACCACATCATCGGTTTCACCGATCCGGCCGAGTGGAATGTGATCGAGCGTCGCTTTGCGATTGTCGGCATCGGAGAGAAACGGTGCTGTGCCATCGGTGTGAATGAAGGTCGGCGATACGGTGTTCACGGTGATATTGTAGGCAGCCCATTCGGCGGCGAGGCAGCGCGTGAGGTGATTGATTGCCGCCTTGCTCATGCAATAGATGGCTTCACCGCGCAGCGCCACGGTGCCGGCCTGCGAGCTGATATTGATGATCCGGCCGCCATTGCGCTTGATCATGTGACGCCCGACTGCCTGCGTCATCAGAAAGGTGCCCTTGATGTTGACATCGAGGATCTCGTCAAGGTCCTTCTCCTCAACGAGTTCCGCGAGATTGCCGGGAGCCACGCCGACATTGTTGACGAGGACATCGATCCGGCCGAATGTACCAAGCGCCGCATCGACGGCCTGGGCGATGTGGGCCTTGTTGGGAATATCCAGTTCAACAGCGAGGATTTTTCTTCCCAGCCCCTCGAGTTCGGCAACCAGTCCCGCCGATGCTGCGACATCGCGCACCCCCAAGACAATATCGGAGCCTGCGGCGGCACAGGCAAGCGCGCAAGCCCGACCGATGCCACGACTCGCCCCCGTCACCAAAGTCACCTTGCCCTCAAGGGTGAAGTCCGGCGCATTCTTCTGCATGATCCTGCCTCCCTCGATGACATCAATTTATGACAGGGTCAGCGGGCGGATGCCAGATATTCCACAAATCACGGGGGTCGGAGAATGCAGCCCCAGGGTTCAGGAGAGCCTCATCCTGAGGCGCCCCGCAGGGCCTCTAAGGACGAGGCGGGTGCTCTGCAGATGAATGCAAGAAGCAGCGGTGCGGCGCGCTTCGAGGCTTCGCCCTTCGGGCTGCGCACCTCAGCATAAGGGACGTTGGAGGATGCCGCGCCCAAAAACAGGCGCTTGAGATGCCACAAGCAAATCCCGGGGTCGGAGAACGTAGCGCCGGGGTCCAAGAGAGCCTCATCCTGAGGCGCCCCGCAGGGGCCTCGAAGGACGAGGCGGGTGCTCTGGCGTTGATACATGCAAGAAGCAGCGTTGCGGCGTGCTTCGAGGCTTCGCCCTTCGGGCTGCGCACCTCAGCATAAGGGACGTTGGAGGATGCCGCCCTCAATAACAGGCGCTTGCGATGCCAAATGCAAATCACTTGGGGTCGGAGAAGGTAGCGTCGGCGTTGAGCCTCATCCTGAGGTGCCCCGCAGGGGCTCGAAGGACGAGGCGGGTGTGCCGACATCAGGCGCAGGAATCAAATCGTTACCGGCTTCGCGCCAGAAGCGGTCATCAGGATTTTCGCTCGCCAACCCATGACCGCTCCTCATGGTCGGCTGGAACGAGATTTCGCCAATCTGTCAGGAGGCTGCGGCTTGGTGCAGTCGATCTTTCGCGCTGGGATTGACATGAATGTTGCTGCTGAGCAATAAGACGCTTGCATCAACCAAAATGCGCGTGGCGCGACCACCGCTTTCTCGATGAGTTCCGATTTTTCTGCATACGCCACCGGTGATCTGCTCCGAATGATAAATGATGGAGAAGATCGTGGGGAAGACTTTGCCTACCATGCACTATGTATGGTGTTTAAGCGATGGGGTAAGGGGATCGACTTGGAGCCGCTCATCGATCTTCTTCAATCGGAGAAATCAGGCGAGCGGGAACGGGGAGCCTGGTACCTCGATGAAGCTCACCCGCCTGCGGACCGTATGGCCGACGTTATCATCAAACTAGCCGATGACCCGGTGAGCAACTGCCGGTGGAGGTTTGTGGCTTATGTGACAAACTCCAGGCTCTATAGTGATGCCATTGCGGATCGTCTCGCCGCTTGCCTTTTGGACCTCGATCTCTACGTGAGAGCGAAAACGATCTTCTGGGCTGTAGTAGCCAACGACAAGAAGTTTGCTCACTTCTCGGAAGCAGTCCTCACCGGCGCCGGTACAATGCTATATAAGTTCAGAAATCCCGAGAGTGCCGGATTTTGGCGGGATTCGGAGCGAAAGCGTGCAGCACGAGGTATCGAAATCGCTCAGCGTCTTCGCGCAGGAGAATCGGTGACGAGCATCCGTGAAAGCATGCCCGAGGAAGACAGTTTCAGCTTCGACTGGCTGGCCTCTCTTAGTCACGCAATAAAACGCGCCCTTGAACGCAGAGCCGCAATAGCGGGCGCTGCCCCCGGCCCATGATGAAGGCTAGTTCACGACCTGGGGAAGTCAGCTGTCGTTGACGTCGGTTCAGGCAGAACCAGAGCATGAGGGCGAATAGACACCCTCTGCTTGCAACGTCGGCAGCGCCGCCGATCGCCCTGGCGCCGGCATGCGCGGCCTCCAAGAGAGCCTCATCCTGCGGTGCCCCGCAGGGGCCTCGAAGGACGAGGCGGGTGTGCCGACATTAGGCGCAGCAAGCCAAATCGTAGCCGGCTTGTCGTTGGTGCCAACTTGCTTGAGATGCACCAACAGGGCTACACCAAGTCGCTCTCAGCCAAGCCAGGAGGTCAAGCCGCCTGACATCCCATCACCGCTCAATTCTCCGCAAATCAATGCGCCGATTGAATTGCGAGCGCAAACTGTTAGCAATCCTATCCTGCAAAGCTTCGGCTTGTGAGCACCCGACAAGTTCTGAGGAAACCATGAAAGTTGATATCCTGTGCGAGGGAAAGGTCATCGGGAGCTCGAACCTCGATCCAGTTGATCCGCCGATGGGCGTAGCGGGAGGGCTGCTTGTTCCTGCCCCAGACTATGACCCACGCCTCCATGCATATGTAATCGATGGCGACGATAACAAATTGAGCAAGAGCGCTGAAATTTTAGCGCGCTCCGACGAATACGGCATGCTCGTATGTGCGGGCGTCGGCATCGAAGACTTCAACGAAACCCTTCAAGAGATACACGTGACGGTTCTAGGTATCGCATATCCCGAATATAAAACCTTTTTCGGGGCTCATGCCCTTTACAAAGCCTATTGGCACAACGAGGATTAGCAGAGCTTTCAACGGTATTCGCGCTAACAGCGGACATTGTGTCAGTCTATAGCCAAAGCGAAGCAGCTCTCTGTTTGTTCAGCGTTCCTCTGGCTAGCACTTGCTTTTTGCCGACGATGGACCACAGCAGGCCGATGACTTGCGGTTTTCTTCTTTCAGCCATCGGTCGCGGGGCTTGCAGCTTGCCGCACGCGGCGCCAGCTGGACATGCAGAGCACCGTCCTGCACGGTCGGCATCGAGGCACAATAGAGCTGCATCGGCCGGATCCCGTCGCTTACTTCAAAAGTCAGCTTGGCAGAACCGTCGAGTTGCACATGCTCCGACACCTTGCGAATGATCGCCGCGAACTTGCCGGCTGGCATGTGCGTACGATTTTCCTCGTCGATATCCCAAAGCTGTACGAAGATTTCGAACCAGGCTTCGGGGTTGGCACCGCAGTCAAGCGCGGCGAACTGCCCGGCCTTGACCTCAGTGACATGGTAACCGGATTTCACCGGTCGACCGTCGTAGCAAAAGATCAGCGGCAGCTCACGGACTCCGTCGAGCGTCTCTAGCAGGCGACCCAGGCTGATGTCGGTTTCGAGAAGGGGCTTGTCGAGCGCATTCACTTCGGCTACTCCTGTTTCAATATTTCAAGGATTGTAGAAATATGGAAGAACGTCAAGCCCTCATGTCCTTCGCGGCGCTGTCACAGGAAACCCGCCTGCACATCGTGCGTATGCTGGTCGTCGCCGGCCCGAGCGGGATGGCTGCCGGCGCCGTCGCCGAGAAGGCAGAGGTTTCGGCCTCCAATGTCTCGTTCCATCTGAAGGAACTGGAGCGGGCCGGACTGATCAATCAACAGCGGGAAGCCCGCTCGATTATCTACACCGCCAATTATGAAGGCCTGGGCCGATTGATCCGCTTTTTGATGGAAGACTGCTGCGCCGGCCATCCCCAAATCTGCGCACCGGCCGCCGAAGTCGCCGCCTGCTGCGCGCCCGTCCGGAAGGAAAACCTCCAATGACCGATCGCGTTTATAACGTCCTGTTCCTCTGCACGGGCAATTCCGCCCGCTCGATCCTGGCTGAATCCATCCTCAATGGGGAAGGCAAGGGTCGCTTCAAGGCCTTCTCGGCCGGAAGCCAGCCGAAGGGTGAAGTCCACCCGCTGGCGCTGGATACGCTGCGTGCTCTTGGCTACGAAAGCACGGGGTTCAGCGCGAAGAGCTGGGACGAGTTTGCCGAAGCGGGCACGACCGATAGCCGGGGCGACGTCGCATGAGCGGGGAGCTGGATCGACGACCGGTGAGCAGCGCAGATGAGGATCTGCGGGCGGCCTTGCAGGCTGCCAAACTTCCAATCGATGACCTCGACGACGACGGCCGCAGCTTCTTCCGGTTCACGGATCGGAACGCGACCGTCGGCTATGGAGGCTTGGAACACTACGGCAGCTGCGCGCTCCTGCGTTCGCTGGTGGTCCTGCCGCAGCAGCGCGGGCACGGTTATGGCGAAGCCATCACCCGGCAGTTGCTAACCCAGGCTGCGCGTGGCGGTGCCAACACGGTCTATTTGCTGACGGATTTGGCAACCTCGTTTTTCGAGCGTTTCGGTTTCGCCAAGGTGGATCGTGCGACGGCTCCTGCGGCGATCCTGCAAACCCGCCAGGCTGCAAGCCTGTGCCCGGCCTCGGCGGCGTTGCTGGCCAAGATAGTCCAAGGGTAAAATCCATGTCTAGTTTTGAACGTTATCTGACGATCTGGGTCTTCCTGTGCATCGTCGTCGGCGTCGCTCTCGGTCATGTCCTGCCCAGCGTCTTCCAAGCGATCGGCGCAGCCGAAATCGCCAAGGTCAATCTGCCGGTCGCAGTGCTGATCTGGCTGATGATCATTCCAATGCTACTGAAAGTCGACTTTGCGTCACTAAGCCAGGTCGGGCGCCATTGGCGCGGGATCGGCGTCACGCTCTTCATCAACTGGGCCGTCAAGCCGTTTTCGATGGCGCTGCTCGGCTGGCTGTTCGTCGGCTATCTGTTTCGGCCGCACCTGCCGGCTGACCAGATCGATAGCTACATTGCCGGGCTGATCATTCTTGCGGCCGCGCCGTGCACCGCGATGGTCTTCGTGTGGTCGAACCTGACCAAAGGCGAGCCGCACTTCACGCTCTCTCAGGTGGCGCTGAACGACACCATCATGGTCGTTGCCTTCGCACCGATCGTTGGCCTGTTGCTCGGTCTCTCCGCCATTACGGTGCCGTGGGACACACTGATGCTGTCGGTCCTGCTCTACATCGTCCTGCCGGTGATCGTCGCGCAGATCCTGCGCCGTCTGACTGACGTCAACCGCCTCGGCGCCAAGCTGCAGCCGGTGTCCCTTTTGGCACTTCTGGCCACCCTGGTTCTGCTGTTCGGCTTCCAGGGCGAACAGATCATCGCCCAGCCGGCGGTCATTGCGCTGTTGGCCGTGCCGATCCTGATCCAGGTCTACTTCAATTCGGGCCTCGCCTACCTGCTCAACCGCGTGAGCGGGGAGGAGCACTGTGTTGCCGGGCCTTCGGCGCTGATCGGCGCCTCCAACTTTTTCGAACTGGCGGTGGCTGCGGCCATCAGCCTGTTCGGCTTCAACTCCGGGGCGGCGCTTGCCACCGTTGTCGGCGTCCTCATCGAGGTGCCGGTGATGCTGTCGGTCGTCTGGATCGTCAACCGCAGCAAGGGCTGGTATGAGCGCGGCGCCACCGTCCAGACCAGCGCCACCACCATCAAAAGGGTCTAACGTCATGGACGTCACAATTTATCACAACCCCGACTGCGGCACGTCGCGCAACACGCTTGAGATGATCCGCAATGCCGGCATTCAGCCCACAGTCATCGAGTATGTGAAGACACCGCCCAGCCGCGACCAGCTCGTCAGAATGATTGCGGATGCCGGCCTCACCGTCCGTGAGGCGATCCGCGAAAAGGGCACGCCTTATGCGGACCTTGGCCTCGATGATCCGAAGCTGACCGACGATCAGTTGCTTGACGCCATGCTGGAGAACCCGATCCTGATCAACCGGCCTTTTGTGGTCACGCCGATCGGCACGCGGCTGTCGCGTCCTTCCGAACGGGTGCTCGACATTCTGCCGGACACCCACAAAGGGGCGTTCACCAAGGAAGATGGCGAGCACGTTCTCGATGCCGGGGGCAAGCGCGTTGTCTGACCTGCCTGAGGCGCTTGCGATGCCATATGCAAATCACGGGGGGTCGGAGAATGTAGCGCCGGCATCCAAGAGAGCCTCATCCTGAGGCGCCCGGCAGGGCCTCGAAGGACGAGGCGGGTGCTCAGGCGTTGATACATGCAAGAAGCAACGTTGCGGCGTACTTCGAGGCTTCGCCCTTCGGGCTACGCACCTCAGCATGAGGGGCGTTGGAGGATGCCGCGCCTCAATAACAGACGCTTGCGATGCCAAATGCAAATCACGGGGGGCGGAGAGAGGCCGTCTATGGCAACCTCTCTCGATCTGTCGGACGATTGGGTTAGTCGTTAGCCTTTTTGAACCGCGGCCGCAGCCTTGCGGATGACGTCGATCACAACATCGGGCTGAGAGAGCATCGGCACGTGGCTGCTCTCCACCTCAGTGACGGTCGCCCCCATACGCTTCGAGACCCAGCGTTGCAGGTCGGGATGTACAGTGTGGTCTTGCGTCGCCAGAACGTACCAGCTCGGCTTCGACCGCCAGGCGATATCGTCGGCGCTGAGCTTCTGTTGGTGGAAGAGATCGTAGACGGGCGCATAGTGGGTCGCCCATACGAGCTTCTGTTCTTCATCGGAAAGGTCTCCGGCGAAGAATTCGGTGCCGTTCGGAAGCATCCAGGCGCGCCCATCGGCGACCTCGACGCGAGAGAAGATATCCGAGGGATACTTATCGAGCTGGTCCTGTACGGTCTCGCCGGCATCTGGTGCGACCGCGGCAATATAGACCAGTCCAACCACGCGCTCATCTACGCCGGATGCCGTAATGGTGGCTCCGCCGTAGGAATGACCGACGAGGAGGACAGGACTCCCGACACGGTTAAGCGTGCGCTTCACCCGCCAAATCCTCTTCATAAGAGTCCAGTCCATATTGGACTGCGATAACTTGGTGCCCGTCCGCCTGCAATGCAGGGATGACTTTGCTGAAGCATGACCCATCAGCCCAAATGCCATGGCAGAACACGATGGTAAGCTTGGATGCTGTAGACATTTTACCTTCTCCTTCTGGTTGGACTTAGCTGATTGCGAAAACGTCCGTTGGAGTTAGGGGAAGTCCCCCACGGCTTCTTTCGAAGATCATTAGACCGGATCGTCCTATTGGGCAGCGTCTCTGGTCAGATTGGACAGTCACGTGCGGCCACGGCGACTGTGAAACCGCATATTTCCCGATGCGGGAAGTCTTTCGGTGCGATGACTTGCGTCTGATGTTACCCGGACCAGGATCGGCCCTGATATCGGTGTGAGCATTGAGATAAACAGATGACCGCTTTGGAGGCCGTCAGCGGTCATTGATGGCATTGCTGCGCATTACGAATAATCCACCGAAACAACTCATCAAACCGTTCTGCATGTGGCTGTTGACGATGGCGGCGAACTCGCAGAACCGGCGATCAGCGGCGGGCGATCGGCTTCACCGCTGCTCGCCGCTGCAGCGCAAAGCGCGCCGCCGAGCAGTTGATATCGGGCACGAGATCGTAGGTCTGCTGGTAGAGCGTCTGTGCCAGCGTGTTGTTGCCGCGGTTTTCGGAGGCAAGGGCGGCAAGTGCCGTGCGCTTGTAGGCCTCGACGATCGGTTCGGCGGCTTTTGCCAGCGCCGCGTCGTCGGCGGGATCGGCGCTGAGCGATAGGGCGGCATAGGTGGCGTCGCCATCGCGGCCGACGCGGCCGCCGACGGCGCCGTTGAAGCTGGCTTCGGAGACCTGGCGCATCCGCCGCGCATTCTTGATGCAGGTCGGGATGCGGGCGGCCTCGGCGTTGATGCGCTCGGCCGTCGGTCCGCCCTCGGTGCTGCCGCTGTCCGACAGGATGACGTAGCCGACGATGCCGACAATGGCGAGATAGGCGAGCCCCATGCCGGCGAGGAAGGCCGGCTGCTTCAAGAGCGGCTTCTTCGGCTTGTCGTCACCAGTCTTGGCCGCCTCCTTCTTTGGCGCCTCCTTGGCGGGCGCCTTCTCCAGAAACTGGAATTCGACATCCTTGCCGAGACGAAAACTGTCGCCGGATTTCAGCGAGGCCGTCTGCAGCAGCGCTTCGCCGCGCAGCATGATCGGGTTCAGCCCCATGCGGCGGATGATGAAGCCGCCGTCGCCCTGTTTTTCGATGCGCGCATGGATCGGCGCCAGGAAGGGATCGTCGACGACGATATCGGCGTTCGAAGCCCGCCCGATCGACATTTCGGGCCGGTCGAGCGCATGGCTGCGGCTCTGGCCGCCGGGGCCGGTCTGCAGCAGACTTGGTTTGTTTCCGCGAAAGAAGGAAAAGGCCATGATCAGAACATCCCACTCGACATCATCTCGACAATTGCCGGCGCCAGCACCAGAAGCAGGATCGACACGACGATCATCATCGCCGGCATGACGATCTTGGCTTTGAGCTTTTCACTGGCCCGGTCGGCTTTCTCCCAGCGGCGGAAGCGCAGGTCGCGCGCATGTTCGCGCAGCAGCTCGACGCGGTTGCTGCCCTCGACCTCGCCCTGGATCACCGCACGGATGACGCGGATGACCTCCTCGGCGGTCATCCTTCGCTCCAGGCGCTGCAGCGCCTCGACCATGCCGGTGCCGAGCGCCACGTCCTTCAGCGTCTGATCGATTTCCTCGCTCATCACCGTGCCGGGTGCGGCCTCGGCGTAAAGCCTCAGGCTTTCCGGCAGGGTCGCCTGCGCCTGCTGGGTCATGACGACGAGATCGAGGAAATAGGGAAATTCGCGCGAAATGCGCTCCTTGCGGTCCTGCATCTTGTCGTCGGCGACCACCCAGAAATAGATGGCGGGGATCAGCCCGAGGATCAGCCCGGCGACCAGCCCGCCAATGATGCTGCCGCTGGCAATGCCAAACAGCACCCCGAGCAGGACGAAGCCGAAGAGGCTCATGACGAGCAGCAGCGCGATATATTCCCGCCCGGTAACGCCGCCGAAGGGCCGGCCGCCATAGATCAGCTTCTGCTCCAGCTGGGCGCCGTAATCGGCCAGCCACGGCTCGAAATGCAGCAGCACGAATTCGACCGGCGTGCGCATGCCGATGCTGTCGACGATATTGGGCGGCGGGCCGTCGCCGCCGCGGGAGCGGCGCACCACCTGGATGCTGCCGAGCAGGTCGCCGATCCACCAGACGAAGAGGGCGGCAGTGATGCCGGCAAAGACGATGGCGGGGGGGCCAAGAGGGATCGCGGACATCAGACCGACACCTTCATCATCGAGCGCATCCAGAAGAAACCGGTGGCATAGAGAATGGCGCCGACGATGGCGATGACGATGCCGATGGCGTTGCCGAACACCTTGTCGATCAGTTCCGGCTGGCCGAAGAAGATCATCAGGATCATGAACAGCGCGCCGCCGTTGACGACGCGGAAATTCATCCGCGCCTGCGACGACGATGTGGTGATCTTCTGGTCGAGCTTCCAGATCTCCTTGAAGGATTTCGACATCTCGGTCAGCGGCTCGGAAATATCGCCGCCCTGGCGGGCAAAGAGGCCGAGGGCCGCATCGACCATCTTGAAATGCAGGCTCGGCACGGTGCGGCCGTGGCGGTCGAGCGCCTCGACCAGGCCGATGCCGAGCTTCTGTTCGCGGGCGATGCGCTCGAACTCGCGCGAGGCCGGCATCTGGCCGGTGTCGGCCACCGCATTGACAGCGACGGCGAGCGGTTTGCCGGTGCGCACCGCCGAGACGATCTGGTCGACGGCATAGGGAAGCTGCGATTCGATCTGCAGCCAGCGCCGCTGCAGGAAATAGCGGATCACCGCCTTCGGCAGGAAGAAGGCGACGGGAATGGCGATGACGATGCCGAAGATCGGCCCGAAGATCAGCGAGATCACCAGGAAGACGACGATCGCCGTGATGCCGTAGGCGAGAATCATCGTATAGGGCGGCACGGCATCGCGCCCGAAGACCTGCGCCGCTTCGCTGGCGAGCGCGATGTCGCGTTCGGTGGCGCGCAAGAGCGGCGCCGGCCAGCGCACCGGCGCGCCCCAGACGAGCAGCCCCGCCGTCACCGCCCCGAGGGCGACCGTAAAGATCTGCAGAATGCTGATATCCATGGCTTTTCTCTCAAACGAACATGTCGAGTTTTTCGATTTCACCGTCTTCGCCGAACTCGACGAGTTCGGCGACGAAGCTCGGCAGGTAGCCGGTAAAGGCATGCACCGCCTGGCCGCCGGCGCGGCCGACCAGATGAAAGATCGGCTCGACGATGACGAGGCCGGTATCCGGATCGATGCCGATCACCTCGGATATTTCGGTCACCGCGCGCCGCCCGCTTTCCAGGCGGTTGAGCTGCACGACGAGCTCGACGGCGGCGACGATCTGCTGGCGGATCGCCATCACCGGCAGCGAGCTCTGGCCCTGCAGCACCATCACCTCCAGGCGGGTCATCATGTCCTGCGGCGTATTGGCATGCGCCGTCGTCATCGAGCCGGCATGGCCGGTGTTCATCGCCTGCAGCATGTCGATCGCCTCGGCGCCGCGGCACTCGCCGACGATGATGCGGTCGGGGCGCATGCGCAGGGCGTTGCGCACCAGATCGCGGATGGTGACGCTGGTTTCGGACTCCGCCGTCTTCGGCCGCGATTGCAGGTAGACGACATGGATGCCGTCGAGCTGCAGTTCCGACGTGTCCTCGACGGCCACGACGCGCTCGCCGATCGGGATGAACTGCGACAGGCTGTTCAGCAGTGTCGTCTTGCCGGAGCCGGTGCCGCCTGACACAACGATGTTCTTGCGGGCCCGCACCGCCGCCTCGAGGAAGGCGCGCATCGGCTCGCTGAGCGCGCCTGCGGTGACCAGCTTGGAGATGTCGAGCCGCGATTTGCCGCCGAATTTGCGGATGGTCAGGCAGGCGCCCTTGACCGCCAGCGGCGGGATGACGGCGTTGACGCGCGATCCATCGGGCATGCGGAAGTCGGCCATCGCCTCGCTCTCGTTGATCGAGCGGTTGGAATCGACGGCGATGCGCTCGATCACCTTCATCAGCTGCCGCTCATTGGCAAAGGCGAAGGGATAGCGCTCCAGCAGGCCGAATTTTTCGACATAGATCTCGTCGTAGCGCGTCACCATGATTTCCGAGATAACGTCGAGATCCATCAGCTCCGAGATCGTGCCCCAGCGGTACATCAGCTCCTCGATGTTGGAGCGCAGATGCATATGGGCGATCTCGTAGCGGTCGCCGGCGTTGAAGAGGGCCTGGCGGGACTGGAAGGCGGCGCTGAAGCGCGTGTCGAGCTGGGCAAAATCGGCGCGGGTGGATTCGAAATTCAGCTTCAGCTGCAGCGCCGAGATCAGCGCCTTGCCGACATCGAACAGGCGGCGGTTGTCCTGCTCCTCGCGCAGCAGGCTGGCGGCCGTCGACGAGGCGTCGCGCCGCCCGGTGCGGGCGATGCGTTTGGCCAGCCAGCGGTAGACGGCGTTCTTGATGACCAGGATGACCAGATCCTGCGGCGCGGCGTCGAGCGCCTCCTTGATGAACATGTCGAGCCGTTCGCGGATGCGGTTGCGCGTGTCCTCGCGGCCGAAATCGGAGGATTTGACCAGCCGGTCATATTGTGTGTCCTTTAGTAGTCGCTCATGTATCTCCATCTGCAACGCCAGCACCCGCTCCTGGTCCGGAAACTGCGTCACCGCTTCGGCGGCCGCCGCCGGCTCGACCAGTTCGATGGTGACATTCGGCACCCAGATCGACATGCCGGCCGAGACCGCGACCGGCGTGCCGGCCCTGAGCGGCTGATCGTCGACCCGCGTCGGATTGCGGCCATGATGCTGCACCGACCAGCCCTGGCCGGATTTGCGCAGCACGAATTGCGGCGAGGAAACATGGCTGCCGCGCAGCCGCACGACACCGGCGCCGGCCGGCAGCGTCAGCGTGCTGCTTTCGCCGACGAAATAGGTCTCATTGGAAGAAAGCGGGATCACCTCCCGGCCGCTGCCATCCTCATAGGAAATCTTCAACAGCATGGCTCACTCCCCCCGCAACGCTCACATGCGCGTCCAGTTGATGCTCGGCAGTTCCTCGACGCTGTTGTCGGCCGGATTGCGCAGCACCATGTTCAGGCTGCCGTTCGATTGGCCGAGCGCAAAAATCAGCATTTCGGCCTCCGACGGCGTCACTTCGACGGTCACGTTATTGTAGGTGCTGTTGGCCTTGGTGATGGCGCCCTCAGCCGTCGTCGCCGCGCCGACGGCCAGCACTTTGACGTTCTGCAGGAAGGTGCGGGTGACGACACGGGTGCGCGAACTGATGCCGAGTTTATAATCCTGCGCCTGTTTGCGGTAGGCGTTGACGTCATTCTCGTCGGCGCCCGGATATTGGGTGAGATAGTTCTTCAGCATCTGCTCGACCGGCGATGGCGGCTGGGTCGGAGCGGGCGCCTGACCGGCCGTAGCGGGCGCCTGACCGGGCACGGCAGCAGGCTGACCAGGGGTTCCGGGCTGAGCTGCGGCCGCCGGCGCCACCGGTTCGACCGGCTCATCGACGGTGCCGATGATATCGACATAGCTGCCCGGTTCGACGAAGTGGCCGACGGCGGCGGCGGCGTTGACGGGCAGGGTGAGCGCCCGTTTGCCGGGCGCGATCATCGTCGTCAGGCGTCCGCCGTCATTATCGTCGAAATACTGGAAGAGCAGCACCGAGCCGGCCGGAATGTCGGCGGCGGCCGTCCTGTCCTTCAGCCATTCCCGGTAGGCGCCCGCCGCAGGCACCGCGAGCTTGGCGAGCGGTCCGAAGCTTTCCGGCAGCATCACCGGTTCGGCGAGCATATCAGGCGTGATCGCCTGACCGCGCGTCACCTTCCTGTCGGGCTGGAGCCGCATGAAGGCATAGGCCGTCTGCTCGTTCTTGACGCTCTCGGTCCAGAAGTAGAGCAGAACGCCGGTGATGAGCCCGACGATGACGGCCGCAATAAGCTTCCAGTTCATGGTGTTGTTCCTTCGACGAAGGGTTGCCTGATTTGAATGACCTCGACGGTCCGGCCGTCGGTTCTGCTGCTGGTGTAGAGAACATTGGCCTCGACGCTGCCGCGCCGGCCGTAAAGGGCGGTGACCCCGCCGCGCTGTGCCGGCTGCGTCTCGATGGTGAAGCCGTCACGGGCGAGAAGCTCGGCGCGCGCATCGGCCCAGCGCACTGCCGACAGGGAGCCTTTGGAGACGACCGTGCGAGAGGTATGGCCCTTGTCGCGGTCGCCGATATCGCTCAGCACCTCGACGCCGGCGGGTGGGCGCAGCGACTGCGGCAGCTTGCCGGCATCGGCGGGTGCTGCGAAGGCCGGCAGCGACGACGCCACGTCCTCGAAGCGGCTCATCAGCACCTCGGTCACCGGCGCATCGGCGGGCCGGCGGATCATGATCGAGACGCCGGGGATCGGCGCTCTCGCCGAGGGATTTGCCGGGTCCTGTTTCTTGAGATAATCGAGCGCGGCCTCGCCGTCGCCGTCGAAGAAGCGGACGACGACGGCAAGATCGTCGCGGATGCGGCTGACCTTCGGGACGATTAGCATGTTGGCGGCGATGACGGCGGTCAGTTCCCGGCTGTCGTTGCTCTTCGGCAGGGCCGGCCTGGTATTGACGGCCAGCACCCGCAGCCATTCGTCGGTGATGTCGGAGATGCTGCGATCGCTCTGGTAGGGCGTGAATTCGAGCGGCTGGCCGTTGATGACGAGATCGCGCGGTGCTCGCTCCGGCGCGCCGAGAATGCCGGCCAGCATCGAATTCAGCGTTGCCCGGAAATCCTTGTAGACCTCGGCGCGGCCTGGCGTGGCCAAGGCGGCGGCAAGCCCGATGACGAGAGCGAAGCTGAGCAGATGAACGGAGATGCGCGCGCCCTGTCTCATCTCATTTTGCTCCCGGAAAGACGCCGTCGAACAAATCGCCGGAATCGTCGGCCACATCGCGGATTTCCCGTCGCAGCGTCGGATCGTAGCCGCGGCGCGTGGTGTCGTTGTTGTGCGAGGCAAACAGCGTCGCATCGTCCACCGTGAAGGCGTCCTTCCAGCGGAGGCTCCTGATCGTGTCGAGATCGTCGGAATCCCTGAACTTGTAGACCCGGTCGGCCGTCGCGGTGACCAGCTGCGGCTTTTCATTGGCGAGGTCGCCGACCATGTCGCCGAAATCGCGGCCATCGCTCTTCAGCGTGTTCTGCACGTCTTCCCAGACGAAGGTGCGCTGCGGCTCGCCGCCGCCTTCGTGCGAGGGCGTGCGCGAGCAGCTCATAGCGTCGCGCCCGGGCAGTGCCGGCAAGGCCGGGAGCGGGAAGACATTCGAGAAATCCGACGTGCAGTCCAGCCCGTTCGCCTCGGCGAAGGCGGCGTTGCGCATGGCCAGCATGGTCCCGACCTTCTTGGTCGAGATCCTGTTGGCGTGGATCATGAAGATCACGATCAGCAGGATGACCGGTGCGGCGAGCACGAATTCGATCGAGGCCAGGCCGCGGCGGTCGCGATGCAGCCGCATCATCAGGCCGCCGGCCGGCGCGCCGCCGGTCGTCTCAATGTGTGTTGACGGCAGCCCAGGCATTGGCTCCTCCCTGGTCGAAGACGCGGGTCAGGCCGGTGAAACTGTCGGCGGCCGGGCTCTGCTTGATGGTGTTCGAAACCTCGCCGGTATTGTCGGCGAGCGTGGCAGGCGCCAGCGATGCGAGCCAGTCCTGCGTATAGAGGTCGAAGGCCGTGTAGTTGTGGACCCAGCTCTGCGCGAGCGCATAGGCGGAGGGCGTCTTGTCCTTGAAGATGCGGATCTGCAGCCTGGCGCGCGGGGCACGGGAAACGATCGCCAGCGTCTGGTAATCGTCGAGCTGCTCGCCGCCGAAGGGCGTGAAGTTGAAGGGGATGCGTCCTTTCAGCCAATAGGGCTTCGGGAAGGAGATGACCGGCAGGGGAGCACCTGCCACCGAGATCGCACCGCCGGCCGGGCCGCAGACCTGGTTCCAGATCATGTCGAACTTGCGGGTGAAATCATTCTCGTCCTTCGTCTGCTTATCGGAATAGCGCGGCGGCACGTCGATCGGCAGCTGGAAGGGGTTCACGACGCCGAATTCGAGACCGAAGAACTCCTCTGCAACGAAGAAGCTGGCATCGAGCGTGAGTTCCTCCCACCAGCTCAGATCGGCATATTGCTCGATGATCGCCTTGAACGGGATCTTGCTCAGATAGGCCGGGCCGAAGGCTTCATAGAAGATGTAGAAGTTCACCAGCGCATCGTCGATGCCGCTTTCGTGGTTGACGAAGTCGCGGATATGGCTGCCGTCGACGCCGCCGGCGGTCAACGGACCCTTGCCGTTGGGGAAGCCGCGATTGGCGAACTCGCCGCGCATCAGGAACGGGTCCTGTCCCTCCGTGCCCCGGCTCATCGCCAGGCACATTTCAGCATAGGCCGCAGCGGGATTGACGCCGTCGCGATCGACCGGCAGGTTGCCGCCTGCACCCTCGCCGGCGTCGTTGCAGGAGTCGCATGGCGGATGGAAGACGACATGGTCAGACTTGTTCATGCGCACCAGATGCAGGGCTTCGTTGCCGACGCGCTGCGGAAAGCTCTCGACGAGGTAGTCGTTGAGATCGTTCATGCCGTCGATGATGTCGCTGGACTTTTCGATCAGGCCCCAAGGATCATAATCGAGCTGTGCTTTTACCGTATAGGCAATCGCAATGGTGGCTTCCGTCGCCCGGAACCCCTGGAACGCCAGGCAGGCGCCGTAGATGATGCCGCCGACGATCGGGACCTTCTGCCAGCCCGGGCAATAGGGCATCGGCGGCATCGGCGGCAGGAGCGACGCCGGGCCGAAACCCTCGGTGAAGGAGTATTCGGCGAGTTTCGCCAGAATGGCGGTCGAGCGCAGGGCCAGTTCCGCCGTGGTGAGCTGGAAGGCGACCGAGGTCGCCATGACGACGGTGGCCTGCGAGGAGGCGACGTTGTTCATCGCCATGATGTTCAGATAGCGTGCTTCCCAATCGGCATGGACGAGCGCGGCGGCGTCGGCCGTGTCCTGGGTGCGCTGCTTGTCGTAGATCATCTGTCCCGTATTCAGGATCCAGACGATCATCAGCGCGAGCGCGATCGTCATGTAGAGAATGATCGGCGACAGGAAGCCGCGCTCGTCGCGGTGCAGGCGCTTGATGAGGGTCGGTGTCATAGCAGGTTCACCTCCGCCTTCGAGATCGTGTAGTAGCGGCCGTCTTTCCTCTGGCCGCGGGCAAAGACCCAGCCGGCATATTCGAGCAGCAGGAAACGCGCTTCGACTGTGGCGGTTACCGGTACATGCGGCGAGCGGTTGATGGCGGCATAGAGCGCCATCGGCGCGCGGTCGACGGTGACCGTGACGTTTTGCGGGTCGAACATATAGCGGGCCTGGTTGCGCATCGCCCGCCAATTTTTCGAAAGGCCCGAAGCGTCGGCAAGGCTCTTCAGCGCCTCTTCCGGCGGCTGGCAGGCGCCGACGCATTTCAGCTGGTCGTAGGGGGCGGCCGGGATCAGCGCCAGGCGGGCGGCAAGATCGGCTTTCCCGGGAGCGGCATCGTCATCGCAGGTCTTGGCGTCGATGAAGCTGCGGATGGTGATCGGCAGGGCCGGGCAGAAATAGACGCGGGCGCTGCGGGCCGCCGCATAGGCGGCGTAATGGGTGAAAAGGTGGTTTTTCGCCAGGATCGCGAATTGAAAGACCACAAACATGAAGAAGACGAAGACCGGCGTGACGAGCACGAAATCCATCATCGTCGTGCTGCCCGATATATCGCCATGCAGCTCCGATATCCGGCGCCGGCGGGCAGAAAGCCGCGGCAGGAGCAGCATCGAGGCAAGCAAGATCATCGCGATCGCAAAGGTGCCGAAGAGCGCGCCGTGATCCTCGGGGATCCAGAAGGTCCGTGAGTGCAGGATCGAACTCCAGAAGGCACCGTCGAAGAGGGGGCGTTCGAGTTCAGCGCGCATTGCCGTTACCTCACGAGTGAAAGAGGGGTGAAATCGGGCATGAACAGGCACCAGAAAAGTCCGAGAGCGGCGGCAACGCCGAAGCGGACGGTATGATGGGTTTCGCGCGGCTTCAGCACCGAGGCGGCATCGCGAAAACCGGCAGGCAGGAGCAAAGCGAACAGTCCGACGTTCCTGGCCAGCACGCTCCACTGAACACGCCGGCCCATCGAGAAGAGGGCGATCACGCCGCCGACCATCAGCGATGCGAGCGTCACGTCGATGGCGGGCCAGAGGCCGAGAATGGCGCCGAGCGCCGCCATCAGCTTGACATCGCCGCCGCCGCAGCTGCCGGCTGCGAAGGCGATGATGAAGATCATGCCGGCCGCAACGAGGCCGGCAAAGGCAAGGCCGATCCCTGCCAGACCCCCGTTGACTGCCGCCAGCATGAAACCGGCAAGCAGGCAGGGATAGGTCACGGCGTTCGGGATGTGACCCTGGCGGTGATCGAGCACCGCCGCGGTCGTGGCGCAGGCGACGGCGAGAGCCGCCGCCGCAGGCATCAGGGTCAGATCATAGGTCGTATCCATGATCCCAGCCCTTTTATTGACCCGGCTCGGGAATTCTCTCGGCATCCGAGAGCGCCGTGTTCTTTTCGTTGAACCATTCGCCGATCTGTTTGCCGAATGCGAGCAGGAGCAGCATCAGCGGAATGACGATCAGGGCGACGGCAAGGACGATCTGGGCCATGTCGCCGCGTTCGTCCTGGTGAAGTGCAATTGCGAGAGTCTTGAGTTTTCCAAACATCTGCGTATTCCTCGTTCCTAGGTTTGTTTCGGATCGAAGACCTGAGAGAAGATTACCAAGCATACGGTATCGATCCGAACCAGCACGTTGCTCGTTCCAATGATATGTTCTGCTTCAGCTTTTCTTCCCCGGCGGCCAACGCTTGTTGAGCGACACCATTAAGACCCAAGAGTGCGCCCAAGGCCAGCCCTCCGTCAAGCAAACGGAACGGAGGGTTCCAATTGTCTTGGAGGCGTCTCATGATGAAACGCAGTTGACGGCTGAAATTCCAAACTAACCGCCTGAACCTGCTATAGTTTTACCCTTTGGAACGCGTTCTTCGCCGGCATTGCGAGCTGCCGTTCACTGCCCCATAATTGGTCAATTCTTTCAAGGTGATAGAATAGATGGAGCAGAAGCGCCAGAACCGCCGTCCGCGCGGGGACGCGACCATGGCGTTGCTTGGCGATCTGGATTAAGCTTATCCGACAGATTGGGCTTGGCCCTTCAGTCGTTCCGGAGAGAAAACCATGGAAACGATGAGCAGCATTTTGATACTCGCACTGGTCCTCATTCCGCTGATGATGTTCTTTCCGACCGCGGTTCAGATGATGGCGACATTGTTCGGCATGAGCACGGTTCTGGTGGGGATGCCGCTCTGATGAAGGCCGTTTCCGACGACGCCGCCGAACAGGCGACCTTCCAGGTCCTGACCCGGGCGCTGGACAAGCTCCTGGGCCCGATCCGTTTCCTGCTCGAGGATCCGAGCGTTTCCGAAATCCTGATCAACGGGACATCCGACATCTTCGTCGAACGGCGCGGCAAGCTCGAACGCGCCGATACGCGGTTCGCCAGCCGCGAGGATCTGGAATCGGCCGCGCGCAGCATCGCGCAATTCTCCGGCAAACGGCTGACGCCGGAGGAGCCGAGCGTCGAGGCGCGCCTGCCGGATGGTTCGCGCGTGCAGATGATCCAGCCGCCGGCCGCCCGCACCGGGCTCTGCATCTCCATCCGCCGTTTTTTGAAAGAACATCGCAGCATCCGCGATCTCGTAACCCAGGGCAGCCTGACCGAGGAGTCGCTGACACTGCTGCAGGCAGCCGTCGGGCTGCAGAAGAACGTCATCATCTCCGGCGGCACCGGCACCGGCAAGACGACCATGCTGAACGCGCTGTCGGAAGCCTTTGCCGACCACGAGCGCATCATCGTCATCGAGGACACCTCGGAACTGCAAATCCGCAAGGAGCATGTCGTCTATCTCGAAGTGACCAAGCCCGACCGTTTCGGCCGCGGCGGCGCCAGCATCCGCGACCTGTTCCGCTCATCACTGCGCATGCGACCAGACCGCATCATCGTCGGCGAGTGCCGCGGCGGCGAGGCGCTCGACATGATCCAGGCGATGACCTCAGGCCATAGCGGCAGCCTGTCGACGGTGCATGCCAACACACCCTACGATGCCCTGCACCGGCTGGAAACGCTGGCGCTGATGTCGGATATCGACATGCCGCTCCGGCCGCTGCGCGCCCAGATCGCCTCGGCCGTCGACGTCGTCGTGCAGATCGCCCGCTTCAAACGCACCGGCCGACGCCGGGTGATTGAGATTTCCGAGATCAAGGGCCTCAACGAGGATGGCCAGTACATCGTCGAGAGCATCTACAAGCTGGAGGGCGACGGCCATTCCAATTCCGACGGCGCCCTGCTCTGGACCGGGGTCGTGCCGAGTTTCGCCGCTGATGCAGTGGAAGAGCTGCAAGGTGCAGCGCGCGCGGAATGGATGAAGGCCGAAGCCGCCGTGCTGGCAACGGCTTGAAAGCCATTGGCGGACGTTAGCTGAGGACTGTGTGGCTGACTCTCGAAGCTTGGCAAAAAGCCCATCCCTATCTCCCTGATTCGAAGCAGGGAATCACGACAAGCAGCGGCTGTCATCTCAATTCCGATTCCGCGTTCAGCGGACGCGCTCTAGGGCCTCAACTAAAATGAGCAGGTTGTCGACACCAGTTTCACACATTCGAGTGTGTAGGAACGACGGTACCTAGAAGTACCTCTTGCCTGTGCAAATTGCTCTGCGGCTTGTTCGCAATTGTCTTGTGCTTGTTCTTCGGCTTCCTCAACGGCGGTGTAATGGTCCGTATCCCCAATTAAAGGAACACGCGCCAGCCCGAAGACGTCGGATAGACTTTCCTCGCTTCGATACATAGTTGGCACAGCTACCATGCCGCATTGGCCAAATGCGTTGCACATAGGCGTGAAGCCGGTACCCCGCTGGGTCGTTTCAAACGTAGGTTTGCGCGTGACGTACAACGCACTCGCCCATGGGGTCGTGCGGTACGTAGAAGCGCTTGTAACATTCCCGTAGACAGTCGCGCCCCGTGCATCAACATAACTTTTTACTTCGACATTTTGAACGTTCGCCTTGCATATATCTGCAGCCATCTGTCGACGAGTTGCTGTGGGATCCTCCCGTGTACATCCTGTCAACAAAAATGAGAAAGCGGCAACCGCGAAAGCTACTGAGCGCTGACGTCGCATTTCTCTTTGCTTTCCAAGGCGTTCTCGCAGGTGTTTAGCTGCTGGGCGACGGCGGCCTGTTTGTCAGGTGCCACTTTGTCGCCAACTGCGGCTTGCGCAGCATCCACCTCTTGTTTGCTGACATCTTTAAGTCCGGAAGGAAATAATTTCGCTGCCACGTCAGTTCCGACAGGTAAATTTACAGTCACTGTCGGTGTTTGCGTTGTTGCGCCGCCATTCGCTGAAGAATTTATACTGCCTCCAATGTTTGCTCCAGCAGAGTTCACCGTCGAAGTAGTCGTACTGGTGCTGCTCGTGCAGGAGGTCAATAAAATAAAAGGAAATAAATATGTAAATCTCTTCACAGCAATCCCCCATCGCGTGTATTTTTTTACGCTAGCAAAACAGTTCGCGTATGGGAAGATGTTTCGGCTGAGAACAAAGAAAAAATATAGTTTCGCTGACCTGAAGTCGAGTGCAGGGTTCGGGCGGAAGACGACAAGCTGCGTCATGCATCTTGAGGGGCTACGGGAAGAGCGGATAATGCAGCCATCTATGACTAGAGTAACGTCCAACTGCTTCGGTCTGCAACCTACACAAGGCTCAATCCATCAGACCCAAGGCTAAGCGGAAATTTTGGATGAGTTTTTCTATTGCCCCAATGATTCTGCAGCCCACATAATAGTTACCGAAGTTTGTTTTACATCATCCTTAAATCAGAGAAATTTCGCATTATTCAAGGTTGATAAACTTATAAGAGAAGAGTAATTTAGTTTACCGATCTCAAGGTGAGTTGATCATGGCCTTAGGAGTCTACAGCAGGAGCGGGATTCCTTGCCGTAGATATACTTTCGCATGCCCATACAACGGAGAAACAATGGCTTAGCAAATTTTCTGGAGGGGATCATGAAGCAACTACTTGCTTTAATAGCGTTGGCCATGATGCCATGTGATGGTCTGGCGCAAGAAGTCGATGAATTTTCGCGTCAAGAACTCTTCGCGGCCGTGAGGCTTAGCACTCCCGGAGAAACAGCGCTCTCTTTCAGTCGTGTTTTTGATTTCACGAAGGACACTCGGGACGGTGATATTTTTGGGATAGACACGTCGCACCACACGGAAGATGGCTGCAAGTGTGAACTCAATTGGAACGCCATCCTCAAGCAAAAAGTTGGCTTCGTCTATTTGAAGGCGACCGAAGGAACCTCCTACACCGACCCGACATTTACGGCAACGGTCGGAAGAATCCGAAAAGCCAACCCATCCTTACCCATCGGGGCATATCATTTCCTGTCCAAGAATGTTGAAGCCAAAAAACAAGCCGAACACTTTATCGCCGCCGTTGGGCAATTGGGCGAGATGCAACTTCCACCCAGCCTTGATCTGGAGTGGAATCTCGGACCAGACACATTTGAGTGTCCCACCGACGCTAAGGTCAGCATAAAGACCCGCGGCGGCAAAATTGTCCAAAAGTGCGATCAGTGGGCATTCGTGTCGTCCGAAGAAATCATCGCAAGAGCGAACGCCTGGATTGATCATGTAAAAGGCAAACTAGGACGCGACCCTCTTGTGTATACCAATGGTTCTTGGTGGAGGTCGCGTGTGGGCGCAAGCAAGCGTCTGGATCGGCTTCACACCAAGCTGATTTGGATCGCCGATTACTCGAAAAGCGGACTTGCCCGGGAAGTTCCATCCGTGCCCCAAGGAGCAGATTGGCACCTCTGGCAGTTCACCGATACAGCAAGTCTTCAACACGGCGATGGAGGAATTATCACGGTTGATGCATCGACATTCCGAGGTGACAGCGATGAGTTTGCCACCGCCCTCGGTATTCCTCATTGATGTGGAGTGGGCCAATGAGGTCTGTGCTAATCACCTTCGTGATTTGTGGCCTGCTGGTGGGGCTGGCAAGCCCTTCGTCCCCACAGGATATCCCGCAAAAAAAGTCAGAAGAGCTTGCAGAAATAGCCAAGGAGACAGCAGTCTACATCCAGGCGTCATATCTCGATCCCAACACTCAAGACGTGAAACCCGGCGAAGTTGGAACAGGCTTTATCATTTCAAAAAACGGATATGTTTTAACAGCCTATCACGTCATTAAGGATTGGGAGCTGCAATCACCCGAGCAAAAGCAGGCCCACCCCCTCGTAGCAGCCATAGGCAGCAAGTTTAGCAGTCAAGTGAACATTGATTTCGTGGATAAAGACACTCTCACGGACATCGCGATCTTGCACATTCGGGGCCAACCGGACCTCCCGTCAGCAACTGTTTGCTTGATGAACGAAGGCTTACAACCGGGCGCACCGATCTTCGGATACGGATACGCCAATAATACAGACCTTACGCCCAGCACTGGATCCTTCAGCAATGCCAATGGTGATGGAGGAACTTGGCTTGGTTCGGCCAATTTCGCTCATGGGATGAGTGGCGGGCCGGTATATAACGCTTATGGAGAGGTGGTCGGCCTTATTCGAGGTAAGATTGATTTCCAAGATGCAACTAACTTCATTACGCCTATCCGGCGGGCCAAAAGAATCGTCGATCCGGTTACCGCGTGGATCGAGCAATGCGCGGCAGAAAGCGATAGTGGCGATGATGGAGATGTTGACCCTAAACCGGTAAACCCGCTGGAGGGTACCGACGTCGTCTACTTTGAAAAAAGCGCAGACGGCGGCCGAGTACGCCAAGTATTAGCACAAAACACTATCCCGGTAGATCTTCGCGATAGCACCGAAGGCGGCGCGAGCAATTGGATCCACTGTGGAGAGGATGTCCCGGTCGAACATCTCAAAAAGCTTGCCCGATTGCTTCTTGATGGCGGAATTGGAATCGTAGGGATTTCTCCATCGATGTATACAGAGCTGCCTCATCGGCTGACAATCGAAACAATCAACGTATCGACACCCCGGGCTACTTTGTCATCATCGGATATCGACAACTTGGATGCGTGCGCCAGAGTCTCAGGGGACGTCGATTTTTCGACCATCGAAGAAGAATGGGTTGGGAGATCAATCTGGAAAGCAAGTGGTAATTTCTGCTCGGAGTTGCTCGATTTCTGGGATGCCGCCGAGAACCTAGCGGGCCTTCATTATCGTTCCAGTGGCAAATTAGTTACGCTTGAGAACTTCGAAAGCGGACGATTGAACGAGTCATTCGCAATCGACCAGAGTCCGTCGACGCCTCCACGCTGCTTTACCAGTAGCAACGTCGTCTATTGTCGCAAGATAGTCGGCACATCGACTGACGTTTTCAGTCGCGTATACCGCAGATCATTAGACCAAATGCAGTCCTGCATCGAGGGTGTTGGCGGCCAACTGACGAACACAGGCAAGTGTAGCGTTGGAGATGCAACAGGTTTAGCCTGTACGGATTTAGAACGTCCGGCCACCAAGTACCGGTGTGGCTGTACTCGCGTCGGGATAACGATGTCTATATGATTGGAATTCAGGCCAATGTGGTCGACCTTCAGAACCCCTAGTTTCGTAGGGGTGAAATGAATCCGATGTGTTCAATGGAGAGGGACGAGTGAATCCCGCACGCGTAAAATAATAGCCAGCTGGTGCCGGCCAACTCCTGCGGTCCAAGCGGCGCTTACCCATGACCCCGAGGCGCGACGTAGCGCGAGGTATAGCCGGTAGTGACACACGCTGCGTTACGTTGCGCAATGTCACATCGATCTTGACACCGGCTATTTGTGACAAGGTAGCCTCGGGCTTAAAGGTCGAGGTTACACATGACGAAAATCGGTTATGCCCGGGTCAGCACGGTTGATCAGGATTTTGAAATTCAGCAGCAAGGTCTCCACACTGAGGGATGTCAGATCATCAGGTCTGAAAAAGTGTCTGGCGCGAGCCGCGAAGGCCGAACGGAGCTCGCAACCATCATCGAATTTCTCCGTGAAGGTGACGAGCTCGTGGTCACTCGGTTGGATCGCCTTGGGCGCGATACGCGCGACGTTCTCAACATCGTGCACGAGTGCGAGCAGCGGGGTGCATTCGTCACGATACTTGACCCTCACGTCTCGACCCGCGGTGAAATGGGGCATGTTATCCTGACCGTGCTTGGGATGGTCGCGCAGATGGAGCGTAGCGTCATAAAGGAACCAGCGCGAAAGCATCGACAAGGCGAAAGCTGCTGGCGTCTATAGGGGCGGCAAGGTGCGCGTCGATCATTCGTTATACGGAGGCTCCATAGCGGGGGCTGGGAGCGTCTACTATCGCGACAGCGGCAAAATGCTCGCGAATGCAAGTCTATCGCGTTTTGGAGATTTCTCCAAAAATGCAGGCGCTGCCACCTTCATCGCCGTTCCCCGGTAACTTTGTCCATGACGGGAGGCTGGAAAATTTGAGTCGGTCGCGATAAGAACCCAGGTGAAATCGTGCGATTTTTCATGACCAAATTTAAACGGAATGGACCAAGATGCGCAAAAAAATCGATACGTTGATACTAGATTTGGACAACACGTTATTTGACTGGTTCGAGATTTGGTATGCGAATTTCAGCCCCATCTATGCAAAAATTGTAGAACTCTATAGTGGCGACGAAATCGCAGCGCAGACTGCAATTCGACCGATACATCAAAAAGCGAGAACATCCGAGTACACGTTTCTCATCGAAGATCTTGCGGCGAACGATGCCTCGCCCAACCCGATTAATGGGCGCGGTGACTTCACCGATGCCCTTATCTGTGCGCGTGAAGGCAGAGATGCGAAGACGAAGCTATATCCAACCGTTTTTCAGTCTTTGTGGGACATAAAAAATTCGGGCGTCAAAGTAATTGCTTACACCGAATCCCTTGGCTTTTACAGCGCCTATCGGCTCAAACGAATGGGCCTCGATGGGGTTATAGACATCATGTTTTGCCCGGAGGACCACGATACCCCGTCCGGAGTATCAGTGACGCAGCTGCGAAATCGCGCCGATGAGTCTTATGGTCTTCAGGTTACTCAGATTTTGCATACTCCAAAGGGTGAGCTTAAACCCAACGTCAAAATCCTGCGCGAAATAATGAATGTTGCAAATGCAGATCCAAGCCGGTGCGCCTATGTCGGGGATAGCCTGTTTAAGGATATCGCTATGGCCCGTGACGCAGCGATCTTCGATGTTTACGCAAAATATGGCGAAGCTCAAAGGCGCCCGGAATACGACCTTCTACGCAATGTTTCTCACTGGACGCAGGAAGACGTAGAACGCGAACGCTCAATAATGAACACCAAGCTGGATTTTACGCCGAGCGCAACGTTGCACGAGTGCTTCGCAGAAATATTCAAATTCTGCGACTTTATTAAGCACACGCCGGAAAACATCTCTGATACTCAGAACGATACTACGGAAACGGATAAAATTAACGTGGATATCTGGAAAAAGGTAGTCGATGTTCAGCAACATTTTAACGATATGGGCCTGAGGATAAGGAACTTCGCAATAACTATCGTTGGCGCCCTCATTGCAGCCATAGGCGTAATGTCTCAGCGGGGAATGTACATCACCTTTTTCGGAATGACGTTCCCTATGGCCGTTTCCCTCGTCATCGCAGCTATCCTTGCTTGGGGCGCCTTTTTCCTGATGGACAGATTTTGGTACCATGTTCTCCTAAAAGGGTCGGTCGACCATGCAGCGAAAATCGAAACTGCATTGAAGGACAGGTTCCCGGGTATCACCCTGGGAGGGACCATCTCTGAAAAGAGCGGTGCGGTGAAAATCTTGGGGATTTACATGAGTTCCATTCGCCGCCTTAACGCATTCTACAGCCTTGGATTTGCCATGCTGGCTGTTGTTGGAATTGCACTTTATATGGCAACCCCGGCGCAAGAGACCAACCAGCGGCAGCAATCTCCTTCCCCCACGGATTCACCTGCAAAATCGTGACCCGAAGCTTTTTTTGCTCATTGGCTGTCATTGATACCGGATGAGTATGTTCGTGATAACAAAGCCACGATTTCCTTCGACGGAAATGAGAATGATGGGCTCTCTGTCGACTTTCTGTTCGACAGCGCGCTGACACTCTCCTTTGCCGATGGCAGTACCTTGGAGGTCAAGCCCGCCCAAACAACGGCGCCCAGCCTTGTATCGTCATACGGACAAGTCTGACCAAAGCCCTCGCCGACAAGGCAAGGCGCTGCGGACACCGGCATCGGCAGGATTTCTGTTGCTGCGCAATTGAAGCCGTCTTTCCTTTTCGCCCCGTTAGCGTCGTTCCCGACACCGCCGGTAAGGATAGCCTCTTATGCGCTATCCTTCTCGGCGCTCGCCGCCATATGGACGAGTTCGTCCCATAGACTTTCGGCAAAACTGCGCAGGACCGTGAGTTCGAAGCTGTCATCGCCGGTGCGGGCGATCTGTACGGAGATATGGCCGACCATCGTCATTGCCGAGCCACCTTCCGGGAAGACGGAAGGGTCGAGATCGATGGCGGTGCCTTTTGACAGCAGCAGCCGCGAGGAGCGGCCGGAAACGCCCATGCGGACGCGTCCGTGGCTCTGGTCCATGACGACGGCTTTTCCGGCAAGCGCTGCCGCTAGGACTTGGAGACCGGCGGGAGAAAGCGGCGCGTCGCCGGCGACGAACCATTGGCGGAAGCCGGCCTTGCGGATCGAACTGTTCGCGAGGCCGGCTTTGGCCAGCTCGGCGGTCAGTGCCGCCGGTTCGATCGCGCCGAGCACGTGCAGCAGATGGCCTTCCGGCAGGGCTTCCAGCCGGAGGCCGGATTCTGCCATGCCGTTATATCGAGCGCCGGCGAGAACCGGTCTGTGCTGGGGAAGATCAGGCATGGAGCTTCTCGTTTTCGGGATCGATGAAGACGGGATGGCAGAGCACCGCATCGGTGTATTCATTGTGCAGGCCGTTCCAGACCGTCACCTTCTCACCGATGCGCTCCGGCCCGCGCCGGACGAGCGCCAGACCGATCTTATGGCCGAGCGTCGGCGAAAAGGCGCTTGAGGTGACATAGCCCTGATCGTTTTCGAGCGTCGCCGCAGCGCCTTCGGCAAGGATATGCGAGCCGGTGCGGAAGCCGCTTGCCGGGTTGAGCGGCCTGACGCCGACGAGGCGCGGCCGCTCGGGATCCTGCAGGCCCTCACGGGCGAGCATCGCCTTGCCGATGAAATCCGGCTTGGTCGATGACACCATGCGGGCGAAGCCGAGATCGCCCGGAGTGACCGTGCCGTTGATCTCGGCATGGGTGACATGGCCCTTTTCGATGCGCAGCACGCCGAGCGCTTCGGCGCCATAGGCGCAGATGCCGTGTTTTTCCCCGGCCGCCATGATGGCGTCGGCAACGCTCTCGCCGTAGCCGGCCGGCACGGCCAACTCGTAGGCGAGTTCGCCCGAGAAAGAGATCCGGAAGAGCCGGCCTTCGACACGGCCACCGAAAAGCGAAACCTTGCGGGCGCTCATGAAGGGGAAGGCGGCATCGGAGATATCCTCGTCGACGATCTCGGAAAGGATGGCGCGGGACTTCGGCCCGGCAACGGCCATCTGCGCCCATTGATCGGTCGAGGAGGCGAAGCAGACGTCGAGCTGCGGCCACAGCGTCTGGGCGCAGAATTCGAGATGGGTGAGCACGCCGGCGGCAAGCGCCGTCGTCGTCGTCATGAAGAAATGCTCGTCGCTGAAGCGGCTGGTGGTGCCGTCGTCATAGATGAAGCCGTCCTCTCGCAGCATGATGCCGTAACGGGCCTTGCCGACGGCAAGCTTGGCGAAGCCGTTGCAATAGACCCGGTCGAGGAAGGTCGCGGCATCCTTGCCGAAGATTTCGATCTTGCCGAGGGTCGAGACGTCGCAGAGGCCGGCATTCCTCCGGATATTCAGCACCTCGCGATCGACGCTGTCGCGCCACGTCGCCTCGCCTGTGCGCGGGAACCAGGAGGAACGATACCAGAGGCCGGTTTCGACGAAGACCGCGCCGTTCTTCTCAGCCCAGCCATGCAGCGGCGATTTGCGCGCCGGCTGGAAGTCCTTGCCGCGCGATGCGCCGGTCAGAGCGCCGAAGGAGATCGGCGTATAGAACGGCCGGAAGGTCGTCGTTCCCACGTCGGCCGGCGACACGCCGCGCGCTTCGGCCAGGATGCCGATGGCGTTGATATTGGAAAGCTTGCCCTGGTCGGTCGCCATGCCGCTGGTGGTATAACGCTTGGCAAGCTCGACATGGCCGTAGCCTTCGCGCACCGCGAGGCCGAGATCCTTGAGATGCACGTCGTTCTGATAATCGACGAAAGCCTTGCCCTTCGAGCCTTTGACGGACCAGAGCGGCTTTGAGCCTTGAACCGCTTGCGGCTCAGCAGCAAAGGCCGGTTCCGCGGCTGCGAAACCGATCGCCTTCAGGGCAGCGGCCGCCTTTGCGGCTCCATCGCCGAGGCAGGCCGCGATTTCCTCAAGGCCGGCGGCCGAACCGGCAACGGCAAGGCCGTCTTGCGCGGCCGGCGCCAGAAACGCCGAAGCTTCGTCCGACCACTGCGGCTTGCCGCCGCGGTGGCAGGCAAGATGGATGATCGGGCTCCAGCCGCCCGACATGGCCAGCGCATCGGCGTCGATGCGGTGGGTGCCGCTTGCGGTTTCGACGCTGACGCCGTTGAGGCGCTTGCCGCCGAACGCATCGACGATCCGGGCGCCCCTCAGCACCTCGGCGCGACCCTGCCAGGTCTTTCCCCCATCGGCGCGGCTGTCGACGATCGCCGCGACGGCGAGACCGGCCGCTTCCAGATCGGCCGCCGTACGGTAGCCGGCATCGTTGGTGGTGAAGATGACAGTGCTTTTGCCCGGCGCGACTGCCTGCCGGTTGAGATAGCTGCGCATGGCGCCCGCCATCATCACGCCGGGAATGTCGTTACCGCCGAATACCAGTGGCCGTTCCTCGGCGCCCGTCGCCAGGATCGCCTGCCGGGCGACGATGCGCCATAAGCGTTCGACCGGGCGGTCCGGATCGGGCAGCGCCACATGCTTCTGCACACGCTCGACGGCGCCGAAGACATTGTCGTCGTACCAGCCGAAGACGGTCATGCGCGGCAGGCGGCGCACATTTGCCAGCCCCTCGAGTTCGCTCAGCAGCTCGGCGATAAAAGCGTCCGCCGGCTTGCCCTCGATCAGGCCGCTTTCGGACAGCAGACTGCCGCCGAGCTCGGGGCCTTCGTCGGCAAGGATGACGCGAGCCCCGGCGCGACCGGCGGTGAGCGCTGCGGCAAGACCGGCCGGGCCGGCGCCGATCACCAGCAGATCGCAATGCGCCCAGCATTTCTCATAGGTGTCGGGATCGGCCTCGTAGGAGGCTCTGCCGAGGCCCGCCGCCTTGCGGATCACCGGCTCGTAGAGCTTTTCCCAGAGGGCTGCCGGCCACATGAAGGTCTTGTAGTAGAAACCGGCGCTGAGGAAGGGCGAGAGCAGGCCGTTGACCGCGCCGACATCGAAGCCGAGCGACGGCCAGCGGTTCTGGCTTCTTGCCGCCAGCCCCTCGTAAAGCTCGATCATCGTCGCGCGCGTATTCGGTTCGGTGCGCCCGCCGCTGCCGGTCGTCACCAGCGCGTTCGGTTCGGCAGCACCCGCCGTCAGGATGCCGCGCGGGCGGTGATATTTGAAACTGCGGCCGACGAGCTGGACGCCGTTGGCAAGCAGCGCCGAGGCGAGCGTATCGCCCGGATGGCCTGCGAGCGCCCTGCCGTCGAAGCTGAAGCCTAGGGTCGTGGCGCGGTCGATGCGGCCGCCGGAGGAAAGACGGAAGCTGGTCATGCCGGTTCTCCGCCGAGCTTCGCAAGGGCGGCATCCCTGACGCCGTGGACCGCATGGGTGACGGTATCGCGTTCGACGATCAGCCAGCGGCGGCATCCGGAGGAATGGTGCCAATATTCGCTGTGGCGGCCGCGCGGGTTGTCGCGCAGATAGACATAGTCGAACCAGGCCTGCGCGCCGGCGTCCGGCGCCGGCCTGACAAGGCCGGCATCGCCGCGGATCGAGAATTCCTCCTTGGGCCGGGCGCCGCAATGGGGACAGGAAATCAGGCTCGCCATCGTCAAATGTCCTCAGTGCAGATTGGGCTGGGCGCCGACGCCCTTTTCGTCGATCGGATAGCCGCGGGCGAAACGATCGAGCCGGAAGGCGCGGGCGGTCTGATGCGGGGTGTTGCGGGCGATCAGATGGGCGTAGCAGAAGCCGGAGGCGGGCGTCGCCTTGAAGCCGCCGTAACACCAGCCGGCGTTGAGATAGAGATTGCCGATATGGGTGCGGTCGATGATCGGCGAGCCGTCCATGCTCATATCCATCACCCCGCCCCAGGAACGCAGGAAACGTACCCGCGACAGCGAAGGGATCATTGCCACGCCGGCTTCGGCGACATGCTCGACGGTCGCCAGATTGCCGCGCTGGGCATAGGAATTATATCCGTCGATATCGCCGCCGAAGACGAGGCCGCCCTTGTCGGACTGGGAGACGTAGAAATGTCCGGCGCCGAAGGTGACGACATTGTCGATGAAAGGCTTCAGCCCCTCGGAAACGAAGGCCTGCAGCACATGGCTTTCGATCGGCAGGCGGAGGCCGGCCATATCGGCGACGACGGTGGAATTGCCGGCGGCTGCCAGCGCCAGCTTGCCGCAGCCGATGAAGCCCCTGCTGGTCTCGACGCCGGTCACCTGACCGTTTTCGCGGCGGATTCCGGTCACCTCGCATTGGGTGATGATGTCGACGCCGCGGCTGTCGGCGCCGCGCGCATAACCCCAGGCGACCGCATCATGGCGCACCGTGCCGCCCCGCGGCTGGAACAGGGCGCCCATTACCGGGAAACGCGCATTGTCGAAATCGAGGAACGGCAATTTTTCGCGCACCGCCTGCCGGTCGAGAAGCTCGGCGTCGACGCCGTGCAGCCGCATGGCGTTGCCGCGACGCGTATAGGCATCGCGCTGCGCGTCGGAATGAAAGAGGTTGAGCACGCCACGCTGCGAGACCATGGCGTTGAAGTTGAAGTCCTGCTCCAATCCTTCCCAGAGTTTCATCGACAGCTCGTAGAAGGGATTGTTGCCGGGAAGCAGGTAGTTCGAGCGGATGATCGTGGTGTTCCGGCCGATATTGCCGGAACCGACATAGCCCTTTTCGAGGACGGCGACATTGGTGATGCCGAATTCCTTGGCTAGGTAATAGGCAGTGGCAAGGCCGTGACCGCCGCCGCCGACGATGACGACGTCATAATGCGGCTTCGGCGCCGGGTCGCGCCAGGCGGGCGCCCAGCTTCTATTGCCGCGAAGGCCGTTGAGAAAAATCGAAAGAGCGGAGTAGCGCATGGGTCAATCCGAAAAGAACGGCTGCATGATGCCAGAAAGACCGGGATCAACTTGCATAATGAGGACATGAATGATTAGAAAAGAGACATGTCCTCCTCCGATGCCAGAAATGTCCAGGAGATCGGCTTCATCCTGATCCCGGGATTCGCGCTGATGTCCTATGCCTCGGCGACCGAGCCGCTCAGGGCGGCAAACCTTCTGGCCGGGCGCGAAATCTATCGCCTGTCGATCTTCTCGCCGGACGGCGCGCCGGCGCTCTCTTCCTCTGGTGTCAGCGTGCCAGCCGAACCGCTTCCCGCCAGAGGTTCGAATCTCGACATGGCCTTCGTCTGCGCAGGCGGCTCGCCGCGTGACTGGCGTTATCCCGGCGTACTTGCGTGCCTCAGGCAGCTGTCACGCGAGGGTGTGCGGATCGGCGGCATTTCCGGTGGTCCCTATCTGATGGCGGCCGCCGGGCTGCTGGAGGGCCGCGATTTCACCATCCACTGGGAGCATGCGGCCGCCCTTCTCGAGGCGTTCCCGGATCTCACGCCGCGCCAGGCGCGCTTCATGATCGACGGCAACCGGATCACCTGCGGCGGTGGCATCGCGCCGCTCGACATGATGCATGTGCTGATTGCCGGGCGCATGGGGCCGGATTTCGCCCGCCGCGTCAGCGACTGGTATCTTCACACCGAGGTCAACGAGCCCGCCGCACCTCAGCGCGCCTCGCTCGCCGAACGCTACGGCGTCCACCACCCGGGGCTGCTCAGCGTTCTCGAACGCATGGAGGAGACGATCGAGATGCCGCTCGGCCGCGCCGCCATGGCGCGCATCGCCGGCGTCACCACCCGCCATCTCGACCGGCTGTTTTCGGCCCATCTCGGGATCACCTTCCTCGATCAGTACCATCGGATCAGGTTGCAGCATGCCCATCGCCTCTTGAAGCAGAGCCCGCTTTCCGTTTCGGAGATCGCCGTTGCCACCGGCTTTTCCAGTCTCAGCCATTTTTCCCGGATGTTTCGTGCCGTTTACGGCATCGCTCCGCGCGAGGCGCGGCGGGAATAGTTTTCCTCCTGGTTGAGAAAATTTCACTATGGCGATAGGATTGTCGTTGAACGAAGCGAAGGCGGCAGCATGAAATCCAAGCTTGAAGCGGCAAAACAACCGGAACCGGCGCGCGGCGAACGCGCTGCCTTTTCCCAGGACCCGCACGCCGTTCGGGAGCCGAAGGAAAACAACCTCGAAATGGCGATCGGCCATGAGGTGCGCGCCTATCGCAAGAAACTCGGCATCACCGTTACCGATCTGGCGGCCGCGACCGGCATTTCGCTCGGCATGCTGTCGAAGATCGAGAACGGCAACATCTCGCCGTCTCTGACGACGCTGCAATCGCTGTCGCGCGCGCTCGGCGTGCCGATGACCGCGTTCTTCCGCCGCTATGAAGAACCGCACAACGCCGTCTTCGTCAAGGCGGGGCAGGGGGTCGAGCTCGAACGGCGCGGCACGCGCGCCGGCCACCAATATAATCTGCTCGGCCATATCGACAATAATTCGAGCGGCGTCATCGTCGAGCCCTATCTCATCACGCTGACGGCCGATTCCGACGTCTTCCCGACCTTCCAGCACGAGGGCATGGAGTTTCTCTATATGCTCGAGGGCGAGGTCGTTTACCGCCACGGCGACCAGCTTTTCCAGATGCAGCCGGGCGACAGCCTGTTCTTCGATGCCGATGCGCCGCATGGGCCGGAACAGCTGGTAAAGCTGCCGAGCCGCTACCTCTCGATCATCAGCTATCCCCAGCAGAAATCCCGAAGCTGAATTGCCTTAAAAGAAAAATTTATTCCTCGCAGTTGATGTCTCGACATAGTCCTGCTACTCCTTTCTCACCATGAACGGAGGCACGCGCTATGTGCGGCATTGTTGGACTGTTCCTCAAGGACAAGAGCCTTGAACCCCAGCTGGGAAATCTGCTCTCGGATATGCTGATCACCATGACGGATCGCGGACCGGACTCGGCCGGCATCGCGATCTATGGCGGTTCAGCCGAGGGCAGGGCGAAGATCACCGTCCAGTCCGCCAGCCCCGGCGTCGACTTCGAAGGCCTCGCTGGCGACCTGGAGAAGTCCGGCATCAGGGCCGAGGTCTCGGTCAAGAGCACGCACGCGGTGATCGAGCTCGATGCCTCCAAGCTTGGCGCCGTGCGCAAGGCGCTCGCAGAGATCCGCCCGGCGGTCCGCCTGATGGGATCGGGCGAAAGCGTCGAGATCTACAAGGAAATCGGTCTTCCGAAAGACGTCGTGAAGCGGTTCGACGTCCGCACCATGAGCGGCACCCACGGCATCGGCCATACCCGCATGGCGACGGAATCCGCGGTCACCACGCTCGGCGCCCATCCGTTTTCGACCGGCGCCGACCAGTGCCTGGTGCACAACGGCTCGCTGTCCAACCACAACAATCTGCGCCGCGAACTCATCCGCGAAGGCATGACCTTCGAAACGCAGAACGATTCCGAAGTCGCCGCCGCCTATCTCACGGCCGAAATGGCCAAGGGCAAGGATCTCGGCCAGGCGCTGACCGGCGCGCTCGACGATCTCGACGGCTTCTTCACCTTCGTCGTCGGCACCAAGTCCGGCTTCGGCGTGGTGCGCGACCCGATCGCCTGCAAGCCCGCCGTCATGGCCGAAACGGACCAGTATGTCGCCTTTGGTTCGGAATACCGCGCGCTGGTCAATCTTCCCGGCATCGAGAATGCCCGTGTCTGGGAGCCGGAGCCGGCGACCGTTTACTTCTGGGATCACGACAAGGCCGCCTGAGGGACGCCTGACAGCAGGAGGCGGCTGACACCACCTCCCAGACAACCGAGGATTCCAACGAGGATTCAATGCCGACATTCGATCTTTCCAACACCCCTCTTCGCGAATTGAACAGCGCGCTGCACGCCCTTTCCCAAGGCGCCAACGACACTGAATTCGAGGTCATCAATCCGCGCGGCAGCCATGCCGTCGCCGTCGGTATCGACAGCCCCGTCACGGTCGCCGTCAGAGGATCGGTCGGTTATTACTGCGCCGGCATGAATGACGGCGGCAGGGTCACGGTTCATGGGTCCGCCGGTCCGGGCGTTGCCGAAAACATGATGTCCGGCACCGTCGTCATCGAGGGCGACGCCAGCCAGTATGCCGGCGCCACCGGACAGGGCGGCCTGCTGGTCATCAAGGGCAATGCGGCCTCGCGCTGCGGCATTTCGATGAAGGGCATCGACATCGTCGTTCACGGCAGCATCGGCCACATGTCGGCCTTCATGGGCCAGTCCGGCCATCTCGTCGTGCTCGGCGACGCCGGCGATGCGCTGGGGGATTCGCTCTACGAAGCCAAGCTGTTCGTCCGCGGCGCGGTCAAGAGCCTCGGCGCCGACTGCATCGAGAAAGAGATGCGGCGGGAGCATCTGGACAAGCTTGCCGAACTGCTCGAGCGCGCGGGCGTCACCGGCGTCAGGCCCGAAGAGTTCAAGCGCTACGGCTCCGCCCGCAAGCTCTACAATTTCAACATCGACAACGCCGACGCGTATTGAGGCGAGGGACACCCATGAGCTATCACAACCCCTATACCCCGCCCCGCAAGTCCGCGACCTTCGACGACTATACGCTCGCCGAAATCCGCCGCGCGGCGGCGACCGGCATCTACGACATCCGCGGCGCCGGCACCAAGCGCAAGGTGCCGCATTTCGACGATCTGCTGTTTCTCGGCGCCTCGATTTCGCGCTATCCGCTCGAAGGCTATCGGGAGAAGTGCGACACGACTGTTGTGCTCGGCTCGCGTTTCGCCAAGAAGCCGATCACGTTGAAGACGCCGATCACCATTGCCGGCATGAGCTTCGGCGCGCTGTCCGGCAATGCCAAGGAAGCGCTCGGCCGCGGCGCGACGATCGCAGGCACCTCGACCACAACGGGCGACGGCGGCATGACCGATGAGGAGCGCGGCCACTCGCAGACGCTGGTCTATCAATACCTGCCGTCGCGCTACGGCATGAATCCCAAGGATCTGCGCCGCGCCGATGCCATCGAAGTCGTGGTCGGTCAGGGCGCCAAGCCCGGCGGCGGCGGCATGCTGCTCGGCCAGAAGATCTCCGACCGCGTCGCCAATATGCGCAACCTGCCGAAGGGCATCGACCAGCGCTCGGCCTGCCGCCATCCGGATTGGACCGGCCCCGATGACCTGGAAATCAAGATCATGGAGCTCCGCGAGATCACCGATTGGGAAAAGCCGATCTACGTCAAGGTCGGTGGGGCGCGTCCCTATTACGACACGGCCCTTGCCGTGAAGGCGGGCGCCGATGTCGTCGTGCTCGACGGCATGCAGGGCGGCACGGCGGCGACCCAGGACGTCTTCATCGAGAATGTCGGCATGCCGACGCTCGCCTGCATTCGCCCGGCGGTTCAGGCGCTGCAGGATCTCGGCATGCACCGCAAGGTGCAACTCATCGTGTCGGGCGGCATCCGCTCCGGCGCCGATGTTGCCAAGGCGCTGGCGCTCGGCGCCGACGCGGTGGCGATCGGCACGGCGGCACTCGTCGCCATCGGCGACAACGATCCGCACTGGGAAGAGGAATATCAGAAGCTCGGCACGACGGCCGGTGCCTATGACGATTGGCATGAAGGCAAGGATCCGGCCGGCATCACCACCCAGGACCCGGAACTCGCCAAGCGGCTCGACCCGGTCGCGGCCGGCCGCCGTCTCGCCAACTATCTGAAGGTGATGACGCTCGAGGCGCAGACCATCGCGCGTGCCTGCGGCAAGAACCATCTGCACAACCTCGAGCCGGAAGACCTCGTCGCCCTGACGATCGAGGCCTCGGCCATGGCGCAGGTGCCGCTCGCCGGCACCAACTGGATCCCCGGCAAAGGGGGTTTTTGATTTCTACCGGCCGGGCAAACGTCCCGGCCGTTCCATATCCATAACCAAGGTGTCTCCAAGAAATCCAAAGGGGAACGAGAATGACACTGGACCTTGCTGCTTTTGCCAGAGACAAAGGCATCAAATATTTCATGATCAGCTATACCGACCTGTTCGGCGGCCAACGCGCCAAGCTGGTCCCCGCCGAAGCCATCGCCGATATGCAGAAGGATGGCGCGGGCTTTGCGGGCTTTGCCACCTGGCTCGATCTGACGCCCGCCCATCCCGACCTGTTCGCGGTTCCCGATGCATCCTCCGTCATCCAGCTGCCCTGGAAGAAGGACGTCGCATGGGTCGCGGCCGACTGCGTCATGGAGGATCAGCCTGTCGAACAGGCGCCGCGCGTGCTGCTGAAAAGACTGGTCGCTGAGGCTGCGAAAGAAGGGCTGAGGGTCAAAACCGGCGTCGAGCCGGAATTCTTTCTGATCTCCGCCGATGGTTCGGTGATCTCGGATCAGTTCGATACCGCCGAGAAGCCTTGCTACGATCAGCAGGCGGTGATGCGCCGCTACGACGTCATCGCCGAGATTTGCGACTATATGCTCGAACTCGGATGGAAGCCCTATCAGAACGACCACGAGGATGCGAACGGCCAGTTCGAGATGAACTGGGAATATGACGATGTTCTGAAGACGGCGGACAAACACTCCTTCTTCAAATTCATGGTCAAGTCGGTCGCCGAAAAGCACGGGCTTCGCGCCACCTTCATGCCGAAGCCCTTCAAGGGCCTGACCGGAAACGGCTGCCATGCCCATATTTCGGTCTGGGACCTCGACGGCAAGATCAACGCCTTCGCCGACAAGGAAATGGCCTTCGGGCTTTCGGCGCAGGGCAAGACCTTCCTCGGCGGCATCATGAAACATGCCTCGGCTCTTGCCGCGGTCACCAATCCGACGGTCAATTCCTACAAGCGCATCAATGCGCCGCGCACCACATCCGGCGCCACCTGGTCTCCGAACACCGTGACATGGACCGGCAACAACCGCACCCACATGGTGCGCGTGCCGGGGCCGGGACGTTTCGAGCTGCGCCTGCCGGATGGGGCGGTCAATCCCTACCTGCTGCAGGCGATCATCATCGCCGCCGGCCTTGACGGCATCCGCAGCCAGGCCGACCCCGGCCGGCACTACGATATCGACATGTATGCCGAGGGGCACCTGGTGAAGGACGCGCCGCGCCTGCCGCTCAACCTTCTCGATGCGCTGCGCGCCTATGATGCCGACGAGGGCCTGAAGCAGGCGATGGGAGCGGAATTTTCCGCCGCCTATCTCAAACTCAAGCATCGGGAATGGAATGCCTACTGCTCGCATTTCACCGAGTGGGAGCGGATGAGCACACTCGACATCTGAGCGGTCGAACGATCTCCTAAAGCGCGTTGCACGTCAATTGATTCATGCGGCGCGCTTTAGCTGTTTATTTTTGTGCATGTCGTTATCCGAGAACCGCTGCGCACTTCCCGGCGATATGCAGTAAATGACCACCGACACGCCGGGGCTGACAGGCTTCGGCGTCGTCGCATCCCCGGGCACCCGATCTGGCCAAGGAAGAGACAGCATGAAAAACGTCGTACTCACCGTCTCCTGCAAATCGACGCGCGGCATCGTTGCGGCGATTTCGAGCTATCTGGCCGAAAAGGGCTGCAACATCATCGACAGCTCGCAGTTCGACGATCTTGATACCGGCAAATTCTTCATGCGCGTCAGCTTCATTTCGGAAGAGGGTCTGTCCGGATCGGAGATCGGCGCCGATTTTGCCG